>JAPDQV010000036.1:0-16322 GCA_034505495.1 candidate division KSB1 bacterium
GTTTCCGCACGTCAATATCGATTCGCCCCAAAGCCTGTACGGCATCGCTGAAAAAAAGCGTCCCCGCCTGATGCGCCGCTGCGGATATTTCCGCCAGAGGCTGTAGGGTACCGATTTCGCTGTTCGCCGCCTGAACCGCAACCAATACCGTGTTCTCATCGATCTTGCGCCGTAAATCATCTAAATCGATTCGCCCATATTCATCGATTTTCGCAAAACGAATATCGACGCCCTCTTTTTTCAGGCGCATGGCAGTATCCAGAACCGCCTTATGCTCGATGGCGATGGTCACCAAATTGGGATTTTTTCGACCGGCCTGGCGGACAATCCCCTTGAGAGCCAAATTATCCGATTCGGTGGCGCCGCTGGTAAAGATGATTTCGTCAGGACTTGCCGCATTGATCAGGCAGGCGACCTGTTCCCTGGCTGATTCGACTGCACGCCGCGCCGTGTGGCCGTAAATATGCGTATTGCTGGAAGGATTGCCGAACTCTTCCGTCAGATAAGGCATCATGGCCGCCAAGACTTCGGGATCCAGCGGCGTCGTGGCGTGGTGATCCATGTAGATAGGTTTTTGCGAAACCTGCAAAGCCGATCTCCTTTGCAAAATACATCAATTAAAATAGAACAATCAGAAGATAAATGCAACGATGAAGCGATCTTCGCAAAAAAAAGCTCGTCGCGAGTTCACCGGACGAGCTTTTATTCGAACGCTCATCGATTTTCGTGATGCTCTTCGGGGATATCGCTAAAGCCGCTCTCCTGATCCTGATTCTGATCGATCTCCTGATCCAAAGCCAAAGGCTCGACAAATGAGGCTTCCAGCAGCGTATGATGTTGAAGGTGCTCACCGGCCAATTTGCGGAAAAAAGCGCGCAGCTCTGCGTCGATAAAGCGGCGGCTGACCGTGGCATAAAACTCGTACATTTCTTTCTCGTTGCGTTTGGCGACCCGGACCGCTTCGTTGGGAGAATCCGGACATCTCTGCAGCGAGTTCAATTTATGCCGTTTGTCGAGATTCAAAAAAAGTATCTTTTTTCCGCTGAATCGGCTGTATTGCTCAATGGTATTTTTTCGATGTTCCGCTGCACGGGCAGCCAAACCCTGCAGAATGCTTTTGGCATCGCCGTCTCTGACCAGCTCGCAAGCCTGATTATAATAATTCTGCATCTCCTGTTCGGACTGAATGGCGATTTTGAGCGCGTCAATCGGCTCAATGGTAAATATCTTTTGCATGATCACCTCCGCGCCGCAAACATGCAACGGCGGCTTTGAAAATTTGAATTAGAAATTTATTAAAAACAAAGCAAATAATCAAGCCGTTAAACCGATTTTGCTTGTTTCTTTACGGCTTTGCTATAACGAAATTGTAAGGGATTCTGTTCCCGGCCGGCAAAATTTTTCCCCTAATCGCAATATTTTTACAATTTGCCTTCGAAGCGCCGATCGATAAAAAAACGCCTCACTCTTTGGCAGGATGAAGGTAATCTTCCCAGTGAAAGTTGGGATCGTTGTAAATCTTGAATTGGCGATAAACGCAATGGCGCTTTTTGGCCTGCCGATATTCCAACAAGAGTCGATCCAAGGCTGCCGCGACATCGGTGCGCTGTTCAAGCAAAATATTCTTTCGCAAAATGATCTCCTGCTTTTCCTCGTTGGTCGTGTTGTCGGCATTGGTTCGCTCGTTCAAATGAAAGATTTTGAGAGTCAATATCGACAGGCGGTCGACAATACTGCCGATTGTTTCCGAATTGACCTCCACCTCCTTCCCCGGTCGAATTCCGGCGGATACAAGCACGTTTTCGATCCAAATGTCAATCTGTTCCATCGCCTCCAGGCGCTTCAGATTATGGATATCGATCGATCTTTGAATTTCAAGCACTTTTTCCGGCGAGAGATCGCCCTTGCGCACTCTTTCTTCCAAGTGCCAAACGACAAAGTTTTTGTAATGTACCCATTGCGTCAACCCTTGCGGCGAGGATGTGTCGCTCGGCTTGATGGGGGCCGTATCGTGCCACAATTCGGTCAAGTCGTTGAACCATTCGATTAGCCTTTGCCCTTGAAAAGGCAGCAAAATTTGTGAAAGCAGACCCACTAGCACCTCCGATCGTTACCACTCAATTTAGCCACCTTGAAAACAAAACGCAACTGCTTTCCCGAAAAAACGATTGCATTTGAAGCAAAATCATTTTAATTTCATGCTGCCGTTAGGGGTGGTCGTTTATCGACCTGAGAGCATACCCTAATGACCTGATCTAGGTAATACTAGCGTAGGGAAACGGTAAGACATGATTTTCGATCTTTTCACGAGCCGTCATTCCCTACTGACGGCTTTTTTATTTTGATAAGGAGGGTTGGCATGAACGAGTGAAGAACCTTTTGCTTGGCATACGTAGGGAATACGGAAATCTGCCTGAAAAGCCGTTACAGCTCTCAAGCAATTGTTCAATAAACGTCTTTTTCGCAAACAGCTGACAATGTGAATCGAAATCAAGAAAGGATTCAATTCATGAACGCCAAGTCGATTTTTCAGGATGTCGAAAAAATACGAGAGAAATCGCCGCTCATTCATAATATCACCAATTATGTGGTCATGAACACGACCGCCAACGCGCTTTTGGCACTGGGAGCTTCTCCCGTGATGGCTCACGCCGCCGAAGAAGTCGAAGAGATGGTGGCTCTGGCCGGTGCGGTAGGTGGAGCGTTGGTCATCAACATCGGCACGCTCAGTAAGCCATGGATCGATTCCATGGCCAAGGCCATGCGCAAAGCCGATTCGATACAGGTCCCGATTGCGTTCGATCCGGTCGGCGCCGGCGCCACCAAACTTCGCACCGACACATGCCGGATGCTCCTGGATGCCGTCGCACCGACGGTCATCCGCGGTAATGCTTCGGAAATTATGGCACTGCTGCACACCGATGTACGCACCAAGGGAGTCGACAGCCGCCACGCCACTGCCGACGCAGTCGACGCTGCCCGTGCCTTGGCGGAACAATACCGCTGCGTGGTGTGCATCAGCGGCGCCGTAGACGTGGTGACCGACGGCAAACAGGAGATTCGCATCGCCAACGGCCATCCGTTGATGCCGCGGGTGACCGGTCTGGGCTGCACCGCCACGGCGCTGATCGGCGCTTTCCTCGCCGTCAATCGCGATGCCCTCACGGCAACCGCCCATGCCATGGCCGTCATGGGCATAGCCGGTGAACTGGCGGCGGAAAAATCCGAAGGTCCCGGGACTCTGCAGCTCCATTTTTATGATGCGCTCTATGCATTGAATGAACATCAAATCGAAGCGAGATTAAAATGAAGGCCGAACAGCTCGAACTCTATTTGGTGACCGACCGCAAACTGGCGGCCGGAAGACCTCTCACCCAGCTTGTCGAAGAGGCCATTCAAGGCGGCGTGACCATGGTACAATTGCGCGAAAAAGAGTGTTCAACGCGTGAATTTCTGGCTCTCGCTGAGGAGATTCATGCGCTTTGCCGCCGAGCCGGGGTACCGCTGCTCATCAATGACCGCCTCGACATCGCACTGGCCGTAGATGCAGAGGGCGTGCACGTCGGCCAAAGCGACATGCCGGCAGAAATCGCCAGGAAACTGCTGGGAAAAGACAAAATCATCGGCTTGTCGGTCGAATCGGTAGAGGACGCCCTCGCCGCACAGCATCTTCCCGTGGATTACCTTGGCGTCAGTCCGATCTATTTAACGCCGACAAAGACCGATCTAACCCATCAATTGGGACTCGAAGGGCTGCGCGCGATCCGCGCCGTTTCCAGTCTGCCGTTGGTCGGCATCGGCGGACTCCACGCCGGCAATGCCGGAGACGTCATTCGCGCCGGCGCAGACGGCGTCGCCGTAGTTTCTGCCATTTGCGCCGCCGAAACTCCCCGCGCCGCTGCCGAAGAACTGCGTCGCGCCATTCGTGAGGCAAAGGAGATAAAGTCGTGAAGCTGAAAGAACTGGGCGAATTTGGCCTGATCAACCGCATCGCCCCGCAATTCACACGTCAGCTGCCGCCGGGAACGCTCGGCATCGGCGACGACTGTGCAGTCATTCATCAGAACGATCGAGCTCTTTTGATTACCACCGATCTTTTGGTCGAAAATATTCACTTTTTGCGCCGAAAAATATCAGCATTCGAGCTGGGGCACAAATCCTTAGCCGTCAATCTCAGCGACATTGCCGCGATGGGCGGCGTTCCGAATGCCGCCTTTCTCTCTGTCGCCTGGCCGAAAGAGATCGACGTCGCCTGGCTGGATGAATTCTTTGCCGGTCTCGCTGCGCTCGCAGAGGAGAGCGGTACGGCTCTGCTCGGCGGTGATACGACCGGCACGCCGGGGCCCATTATCATCAATGTCGCCGTAATCGGCCATGCCGATCCGGCGCACCTCAAGCTGCGCAGCGCGGCGCAAGCCGGCGATGTGATCTGCGTGACCGGCTATTTAGGCGACTCGGCCGGCGGACTGCAGCTGTTGTTGTCGGATCTTGACGGCGCCGCCGACGAGGACGGTCTTGCGCTGTTGCGCGCGCATCATCGGCCGCGCCCGCACCTCAAAGAGGGACATTGGCTGGCGCAGCAGCCGGGTGTGCACGCTATGATGGACGTTTCCGACGGTATCGACTCGGACGTGCAGCGCGTCATGGAGGCTTCAAAAGTCGGCGCGCGAATCCTCCTAAATGACTTGCCGATATCCGACGCTCTGCGCCGAACCGCTGCCGCCAACGGATGGAACAGTTTGGAGCTGGCTGCTGCGGGCGGCGAGGATTACTGTCTGCTCTGCACCGTCGACCCCGAGGCTTACCCAAAGGTTGCCGAATCATTTGCCGCAGAGTTCGATTTTCCTCTTACCTGCATCGGCAAGATCACCCATACCGGTAAATTGGAATATGAACTGAACGGCGCAACGATTGATCTCAAGAAACACGGCTGGGATCACTTTCGCAGCTGAACCGGTGTCGTGTTAAAAGATCTCGAAATCACCATAAAATGAAAGGAATAAAAAATCGATGAACAAGCATTACTATCGCGCCCTAACGATTGCCGGTTCGGACAGCGGCGGCGGCGCCGGGATACAAGCTGACCTAAAAACCTTTTCCGCTCTCGGCTGCTACGGCATGTCCGTCATCACGGCCCTGACCGCACAAAACACCGTAACCGTAAGCGCCATCCACGAAGCGCCGCCGAATTTCGTTGCTGCGCAAATCGATGCCGTGCTCGAGGACATCGGCGCCGACGCCGTCAAAATCGGCATGCTTTCTTCGCCGGAAATCATCCGCGCGGTAGCGGACCGCCTGCGCGCCTGGGGGGTCGGCAAAATCGTTCTCGATCCGGTCATGACGGCCAAGAGCGGCGACAAGCTGCTGCGGGACGAAGCGATCTCCGCATTGAAACAGGAGCTTCTGCCGCTGGCGACAGTGGCTACGCCGAATCTGCCGGAAGCACAGGTCTTAATCGAGGAAACCATCGCTTCCCGTCTGCACATGGAAGATGCGGCGCGGCGTATCCTCGCCTTGGGGCCAAAGAGTGTCCTGCTGAAGGGAGGCCACCTTGCAGACGCAAGCAGCGATGACTATTTTTTAGAGATGACGATTCACGGCCTGCAGGGAACTTGGTTGAGCGGCCCCCGCGTTACCTCCCGCAACACCCACGGCACCGGCTGCACATTAGCCTCAGCGATTGCCGCTTTTTTGGCCAAAGGGTTCTCAATTTCCGAAAGCGTCCGCCGCGCCAAAAAGTACATTTCCGAAGCTATTGTCGCCGGCTCCGAATATTCCTTGGGCAAAGGCCACGGACCGGTTCATCATTTTTATCGACTATGGCCGTACCTGCAGGAATAATTTCCGGTAAGATGGCATGGCGCAAATTTACTTTACGCATCGCCGCTGCGTTTCACTCGGCGCCTCCTCGTTTCACTGAAAATGCACGAAAAATACTTGGTGAACCGATCTCTTGAGCCTTTACGACCCACTTGGCAGTTTCTCCGAATTACACTTATTTACGCCAAGAGCATTTTCCTGCTTTGATATTTCGCCGAATTTTTCTAAATAAAGCTGCTCCAATCACAAACACAAAATTGAATTGCAACGGTTATCTCGGGAGGCTTTATGAAACCTGCAGCAGCTGTTTTGATTTTCTCTTTTGTTGCTTCGCTTTTACCTGCAGCGACTCCGGTTGAGCCTTTTCTCGGCCAATGGGCGCTGTTTCTACCCAACGGTGCGGGTTGGTTGGAAGTTCGTCAGGAAGCGGGATATTTGGATGCCGACCTCTTGTGGTACGGCGGCAGCGTCGTGCCGGTCAGCGACGTTTACTTGGATGGAGAGACGCTGGTGGTGACCCGAGTCGGCAGCCGTACCGTGAAAAAAGAACCAAAGCGGGAACTGATGCGCACCGAACAATTCCGCTTTGCCTTTTACGGCGATCAGCTCGTCGGGGAACAGATTGTCCCCAGGGGAGACGGCCTCGGCGTTGATCGGATGACCTTTACAGCCAGGAAGCTTCCTCCTCCTCCGCCGGCCCCAGATCTCTCCAAGGTCAAGTTCGGCAAGCCGATCAAGCTGTTCAACGGCGTCGATCTCACGGGTTGGAAGCTGATCGAAGAAAACCGTGCCAACGGCTGGAAAGTCGTCGACGGTGTGCTGGTGAACGATCCGGTTCAGCAGGAGGGCAAGCCGCATGTCGATTACGGCAATCTGCGCACTGTGGATGAGTTTGAGGATTTCAATCTGAAAATCGACGTCAATGTGCCGGCAAAAAGCAACAGCGGCATCTATCTGCGCGGCATCTATGAAGTGCAGGTCATGGACAGCTACGGCTTGGGGCTGGACAGCCATCACATGGGCGCCATTTACAGCCGCATTACTCCGACGGTCTCGGCGGAAAAACCTGCCGGCGAATGGCAGTCGTTCGACATTACCCTATGCGATCGCCATGTTACAGTAATCCTAAACGGCGTAAAAATCATCGACAATCAGCCGCTTTACGGCGTGACCGGCGGCGCATTGCAGGCGTGTCCGTTCAAACCCGGGCCCATCTATCTGCAGGGCGATCACGGCAAGGTAATGTATCGCAACATCATTTTGCGTCCGATCATCAAATAAACGTATTTGCAGGTAATAAAAAAGCCGTCGCAATAAAAGCGACGGCTTTTTTGTCTCACACCTTTTCGGGAACCATGAATAGCGATCGATAGGCGCGCGACAGCATGGCGTTAGCCTGGATGTCATTGACGAACGTTTCCGAATCAGCGTCGAATTCCAATTGTCGGCCGAGACGATAAGATATGTTGCCGAGATGTGCCAAGGCTGGAGAAAGGTTTGCCGTCACGTCGAATGCATTCAGCAGTTTTTTGTCGTACACCCTGAGTGCCTCGATAAAATCCGCATAATGGTTTCCGCCGACTTTTCCCTTGAAGCTTGGTTGGTTTCTCATAAATGCTCTGATTACCGATGTCCCCGTTGTCGGAATCCCATTGCCAATACGGGTTGCAACACGCCCTCCAGCGTAAGAAGCTGACGAAATGCGAATACAAGCCTGAGGTTATAATTGCAATGATCGTTTCGCGATGTCATTTTGTCGCCCCCTTTTTTCGGCTGATCAAAGCGCCCTGCATCAATCGAGAATATAGCCGATCGGGGATGAAGCGCGAAAGGCTCGCTGCGGCGGCCATCGGCCAAGGAAAGGCGATTTCGGTTTTTTCGCGTTCGATGCCGCGGATAATAATGCGCGCAGCTTTTTCCGCGGTCATGAGAAACGGCATGGGTGATTGGCGAGGCTGGGTCATAGGCGTATCGACAAAGCCCGGCGAAATCAACGTACAGCGAATCCGATGCGCATAGAGATCGATGCGCAGGCTGTCCATCAGGTTCATGAGCGCGGCTTTGGAGCACGAATAAGCTGCGGCGCGCGGCATGCCGCGATACCCTGCCAGACTCCCGACCGCCGCAATGATTCCGCCGCCCTGATGAATCATCAAGGGCGTCAGCTGTTCGATAAAATGCACGGCACCCCAAAAATTTACGTCCATGACACGATGAAAGGCCGGCAGATCGATCTTTTCGGCATTAAAAGGCATGGAAAGACCGGCATTGAGCAGCAGCAGGTCGATGCGGTCGTTGTGTTGCCGTATCATGCCGCAGACCTTCCGAACTTGTTCGGAATCCGCGACATCGCACGCGAACAGCTGCAGGTCTGCATTGCAGCTCTTGACCTCCGCGGCCAGACTCTCCAACAATTCTTTTCTACGCGCGATCAGAATCAGTCGATTTTGCTTTTTGGCCAAACGTCGAGCTATTTCCCGTCCAATCCCAGAAGAAGCACCGGTGATCAAAATCGTTTTTCCCACGAGCTGCATCGAATATCCTTTTTTTTCAGTAATGTATCATTTTGCTGCAACATTTAAAACAGTTTTCAAGCTTACGTAACAAATTTTTTTCTTTATGCTGATAATAATTTACCACTCGAAACATGTTTTTGATAAAATGTTTTTGGAAATATTAGGAACTCTTTGTAAGTTTAACTGTTAAAGTTAGCGATCAATATGGATATCAATCCCGGGCATTCAGCTCCCCCCGGATCTCGCTGACCCCCCCTAGGCGAATCCACCTGAATGTCCGGGTTTTTTATTTAGACATTTGCACCAACAGGCAAAAAAAAGCCCCCATAGAACTTTCTATGAGGGCTTTTTCATTACAGTAGATACTAGCGGACAAGCAGCATTTTTCTGCTCGATTGGTGACCGTTGGCACTAAAGCGAACAATATACATGCCGCTGGGAACCGGCGAGTTGTTGTCATCGAGGGCGTTCCAGACCACCGCATGAGTGCCGGCTTCCATGATGCCGTCAACCAAGATTTTCACCTGTTTGCCGCTCATGTCATAGACGGCAATTTTAACAGCCGCAGCTTCCGGCAACTCGAACGGAATGGTTGTCGCGGGGTTGAACGGATTGGGATAATTTTGCCGCAGCGCATACTCTTTTGGGATGCGATTTTGAACAACATTCGCCGCACTCGTAATATTGATGGGGCCGTACACCTTGATCGAGCCGTCCATTCCGACTTCTTCGAGCTTGTAAAAGCCGTTTGAAACTGCCGTATCGATCCATTCGAATTTCCCTGCGGAAACGGCATCTTCATCCGTAATCAACCTATTGTTCAAGCGGATGAACGGGCTGTTCTCGCCGTTGCTGCGATACAAATTATAGCCGGCTCGGCTTTTAGCGGTCTCGGCCTGCCATTCGATCAGAACGCGGTTGTCTTTGCGGACTGCCGAAAAGGAGGTTAGACCGATTCCGATGGGATTTTCTATAATCAACATATAATCTTCGACCTCGCCGCCGGAAATGGTGCCGTCAACCGTTGAGGTCGACAGACCCGAGCCTACCGGCGCAATTCGGAAACGCGCATAAGTAGTTCCGGAGACCAGGCCGCTTAAATTCGTCCAAGTTAGAGTAACCGTTCCAATGGTTCCTGCCGGAACAACGGCGGAAGCACCCTCATCAGCCGTAAAGACGCCGTCGCGGTTGAAATCGATCCAGCCGACCAAAATTGCGTTTTCGGCGGTCTGGTTATAAACGGAGACAGCTACAGAATAGCTGGTTTGTCCTACTTTGAGCGGTGAAAAAGATGAAACGCCGTTTTCGTCATCCACACCGTCCGCGTTATCTCCGGCGGCATTTTCACTGTAGTAACTGATGTCTTCTCCGTCGACATTGCCCAAAACACCGCCGTTCGCATAATCCGGCGGGCCAAGCTGCAGGTCATAATCGAGATTGGTATGAATTGCTTCGCCGTAAGATGCCGGTGCATCCCCGCGATCTTCCGGACCGTAGCCTGTCGAGATCTGCACAATATAGTCCTCAACTTCACCGTCCATCAAGACGCCCGTAGGATTCAAAGTTCCGTTGCCGTTGACGTTTTGGGTGCTGAGACGAAAGCGGGCGAACGTCAAACCTTCGCTGCCGGTGATGGTCGGTAAAGTCAGATTTACCGGCCCGTTCGTACCGGTCGGCACCCATACGGATGCACTTTCGCCGCTTTCGAGCAGTCCGTCTCGGTCCAGATCCACCCAGCCGGTGAGAATAGCCGAAGTTCCGGTCATATTGTAAACGTTAACGGCCAGCGTCGGCTGCGTATTGAGCACAAGCTGTATCGGTTCGGCAATAGCGTCTTCGTCATCGCTGCCGTTATTGTCGTCGCCGTTGGCACCGGCTGAGGGTTGACCGTTGGTTTCGGAATCGATCAAGCTGCCCAGACGTAAGGTGGGAACAATCAGATGACGCGGACCATCGTCTGAAAGCAGCGTTTGATAATTACCTGCTCCGCTTCCAGTGCCTGTATCGGGTAAATCACCGAAATCATAGTTCGGCGCCAAGATCGTCACCTTGTAATCTTCCACCTCGCCGTCCGGCGCTGTACCGGTGGGTAAAAGTCCGGTCTGCGTACTGAAGCGGAAACGCGCATAAGTATCTCCTGTCGAAGCATTGGCAGGCACTGTAAACGTAAGTACCTTCGATCCTGCCGTCAACGCCGTGTCTGTAAAGATTTTTTCTCCAGCGTCATTCCAATCGCCGTCGCGATTGAAATCAATCCACGCATTTAGGTACCCGGAACCCGAGGCAGTTACTACGATGCTCTGCGTTTGTCCGGCAACCAAATTTGAAGAAAAAGTTACGCCGTCCTCATCATCGCTCCACACCTGATCATCGGCAGAAGCATTGGCTCCGGGCTGGCCGTCCGGCTCCGCGTCAATAAACCGGCCGAGACGCAGCAAATCTGGAGTAAAAAGATGGCGAGCGCCGTTTGCAGACAATAAAGTAGGATAGGTGGACGGAGCATCGCCGTAATCATAACCGTAAATCACCACATCCGGGTCATTGTCCTTGGGCGGTGAATTATGCGCCGTAAGCACATTAAAGTAAAACGATTCGCCCGGACACGGATGCGGGTAACTAAGCTCATAAACAATCAACCATTCCCAATCATTGGCCGAGTCCCAATAGGGATACCCGTGTGCGGCTTTATTAAAAGCGCCGCCCTCGGCATATCCCGGCGATTTCCATTCGTCAAACTTTTTCGAATCCGTTGCGTCGGGTCTGGCGGTCGGATCAATCTGCCACCATCTGCTGTTTTGGAAATTCCAGGCGGTGGAACTGGCGCTGCTGATGCCGGAAGGCGGCGTTCCTCCGCCGTCATTTCCCAAATGATTCGAGACCCATACGCCGCCGCTTAGATAGGCAAGATCCTGAGACCATTCATAGTAATTCCCATTGCAGGCAAAGGCAAAACCCAAATGCTCGGAGTTAATAAGATCCTTTGCCAAATGGTTCTTGCCCATCGGCCAATTGACGGACCGGCAGTAATCCAGCGGATTGTTAAAATCATTGAACACATTGTCATTTACCTTATCACTGACGACTACGGCAAAGTAAAGCCTGGTTCCGTCTGTATAAGCGTAGAGATCGCCGCGATTGTTGGCCTCGACTGCTATTTTTATGTAACGTCCGGAGTCGCCGTCGCCATGAAATAGCCCGTTCACCGTCGGGGCGGAGGCGCCGACGGCATTGACCTTGGAAGTCAGACAGTAAGCAATCACAATAATCCAAAAGAGCAGAAAACCACCCAACTTTTTAATCAAGAATTCTAATATCTTTTTAGTTTTGGTAATCATTTTACCCTCACACGATTAGGGTTTATTAACTATAGTAATAGGAAAGCGATCGGGAGCATTCTCGTTATGTCACAATAATAATAACTGCTGAAGCAGAGTTATTATTTCACTGCTTCTCAGTGAGCTAAATTAATCAATAAAATAGAACAGCCCTAAAACTAATTCCGGATTGTAGAACAAGCGAGAGTCAAAGGGTGCAAACGGCTGCAGAAGTAATTGATTTTAAAGAACGTTTTATGATGTGACCGGCAGCACCAACAACTCTGAAAAAGCTGCCAAGACCACCCCAACCCATTACGCTTTAATTACTCCTTACCCAACGTGAAGATACAAATATTTTTATTCAAATGCAAAATAATTTTTTTTATTTGAAACAATTTTTAATGTTCCTCGTAACCATTGTCGTCATTAACAAAGAGTGAAGAAATGAAAACTTTACGTTCATCTTTTAAGATGCTTTTTCTTTTCATTGGATTCACGACTGTACATCTTGCGGCGAGAGAAGAAGGTAAGCTTTTTATTACCAAGTCCTTCCAAGTATCCCCTAATGGTACGCTTACCGTCGAAACAGTGTTGGGATCAATTGAGATATTACCAGACGATCAGGAGGCTGTGCGAGTTGAAATCAGGCGCAAACCCTCCCCTCTCAGCGAGAGAGAAGCGCAGCGGCTATTCGACGAGCTGATGATTCGTTTCGAGCAGCGCGGCAACGATGTTTTTGTTTTTATTGAACACGAAAATCAGCGGGATTGGTTTGCCCGCATGCGCCCTTGGCGACTCCAGCTGCAGATTATTGCTTACGTTCCGCATGAATACAGCGTCGACCTCGTCACGGCGGGCGGCAGCATCTCCGTTTCCGACTTGAAAGGCGAGGTAAAAGCGCGCACATCGGGAGGCAGTTTAACCTTCGGTAACATCAATGGGCCGATTACCGGCCGCACTTCCGGCGGAAGCATCTCCTTGGAAAGCTGCAGGGGGTCGGCCGACGTACGGACTTCGGGCGGCAGCATCAACATCGGCCGCGTCGACGGGACCGTGGAGGCCCATACGTCCGGCGGCTCGCTAAAGATTGTCAAAGCGGCCGGCCAGGTCAACGCTTCAACTTCCGGCGGCAGCATAACTGTGGAAGAAGCGGCAGGAGCGATTACTGCTTCTACTTCAGGCGGTTCCATCACCGCCAAAATTACCGCGCAACCGGCTGACGATTGTCGACTCACTACATCCGGCGGCACAATCTCCGTATACATTGCTCCGGATTTAAAGTTTTCCCTCGATGCCAAAACCGGCGGCGGCAAGGTGACTACGGAATTCCCCGTTTTGGTGCAGGGTGAAATCAGTCGCACCCATTTGACTGCCGACGTGAACGGCGGCGGTCCCCTTCTTTATCTGCGCACCTCCGGCGGCAACATTCACATCCGCAAGGCAAACGATTTGTAGACCAGGAGCGGCAACGGCGTTCAATTTCTCCCCTCCCTTCTTCCATCCCCTTCATACGGCGAAAATGCTTGCATTTTTGCGGGCGATTGACTATCGTCTCCAACCTTTGCATTATTTTTCGATAAAATTTTTTTATACAACTTGCCGATCCATTTGGAGGATTTATGCTGAAAGAGCATCCCAAAGGACTTTTCGTAGCGTTTTTCACTAATATGGGTGAACGTTTCGGTTTTTACACCATGATGGCCATCCTGGTTTTGTTTCTGCAGGCCCGCTACGGCTTGAGCGAGCAGCAGGCGGGCAGCTATTACAGCTGGTTCTATTTTGCCATCTATGCGCTGGCTTTAGTCGGCGGTCTGCTGGCGGATTGGACCCGAAAGTACAAAACCGTTATCTTGATCGGTTTGCTGATCATGTTCTCCGGCTATGCCCTGCTGAGCTTTCCCGGCAATCCCTTGGCGGTTACCTTGATCGGTCTGCTGACCATTGCCTTCGGCAACGGAATGTTTAAGGGCAATCTGCAAGCCGTGGTGGGGCAGCTCTACGATGATCCCCGCTATTCCAAGGTACGCGATGCGGCGTTCATGATCTTTTACATGGGTATCAATGTCGGCGCGTTCTTTGCTCCGTTTGCGGCCACCGCGGTAAGGAATTGGTTCCTCAAAACCCAAGGATTTCTGCACGACGGGAGCCTGCCTTCCCTCTGCCATGCCTTTTTGCGCGGCGAGCTGAGCGACGTCGGGGCGTTCCGGAACCTTGCCGAAAAGGTCAGCCTAAACCCGAACGGGGCCGCCGATTTGAAAGCCTTTGCCGAAGCCTATCTTGCAGCTTTTTCGCGCGGCTACAACTATGCGTTCGGTATCGCCGCCGGCGCCATGATCTTGTCGACGTTGGTCTATCTCTTTTTCCATCGCCATTTGCCCGATAAAGCCAAAACAACAGCGGTCAAAACAGCCTCCTTGGAGAAAAAACCCTTGGCAGGCGCAGCGGCTTTGTTTACGGCTGTCCTTTCAGCGGCGCTGCTTTTCCTCATCACCCGCAACGTCGATATTTCGTTTGCCGTCGCTCTCTTCATCGGCTTTGTGGCGTGGATCGTGCAGGTCTCCACCAAAGAGGAGCGTCCCCGAATTGCCGCTTTGCTTCTGGTCTTTTTGGTGGTGATCTTTTTTTGGATGTCCTTCCACCAGAACGGCCTTACGCTGACATTTTTCGCGCGCGATTATACCGTCAAGGCAGTAGGGCCGGTAACCTTTTTGTTCTTCCGCTTGAATTCCATGCTGGCGGTTATCGGCGCCGTGGCGGGACTCTTTTTGCTGCTTCTCAATCCGCAAAAGCTGTTCAAGCTGATCGGCTTGGCACTTTTGCTCGGCTGCGGAACCCTTACTGCACATTATATTGTGCAAAATGAGGCCGTCAATCCGATTGCGCCGGAGGTCTTTCAATCCTTCAACCCCCTATTCATCGTCGCCTTGACTTTCCCGATCATGGGCTTGTTTTCCCAACTCAACAAGCGCAATCTCGAGCCGTCGACGCCGAAAAAGATCGGCATCGGCATGATCATCGCTGCCGCCGGTTTTCTCATCGTGCTGCTCGCTTCGCTCAAGGCTGTGTCGCCTTATGCCCTGCAGTTTACCGATGAGTTCGGTCGGCAGGCGTACAAGCCGGTTCCGGATGCCTCGCGCGTTTCGCCGTACTGGCTGATCAGCAGCTATCTGATTCTGACCATCGCCGAGCTCTTTTTGAGTCCCATGGGACTTTCCTTTGTCTCCAAAGTGGCGCCGGCGCGTTTCCAGGGCGTCATGCAGGGCGGTTGGCTTTTGGCAACGGCCGTCGGCAACAAGCTGCTGTTCGTCGGCAGCTTTTTCTGGGCTAAATTGGAGCTTTGGCAACTTTGGGGAATCTTTGTCGCCTGCTGCCTCTTGTCGGCCGCATTCATCTTTTCGATTATGAAACGCTTGGAACAGGCGACCCAAGGATGAGGTAAGAGAACGGCGTTTGGTCGCAACAATGAGAATTTGGACGCCAAGGTCTTTTAGCCTTGGCGTCCTGGTTTATGCGGGCAGGCGGTACCTCTGCCGACCCTGCCTGCCGAAATTCCACCCCTGCTTGTTCAATCTTCCATTCGATCGAACGCCGGTCATGCAAAGCGGCGTCATTTCTGCCGCAAGAGTCTGCCGCTGAGGCGGAGAAGCTCGGTCTCGGCCGCCTTGGCCTGATACTGCGCCGAAATCAGCCGGTCGATGGCGCTGAGGTGTTTGAGCTGCGCCTCGCGCCATTCGATGGCCGTCAGCGTACCGACTTTGTAGCGGGCAAAGGCGATTTCCATATGTTCTCTCGCCGCCTGCACATTCTGCCGTTCCAAATTCACTTGCGCCAAATAATTTTGATAGCGCTGAAAGGCGCGCGTCAGATCCGTTTCGAGCTGCAGCGCCGCTTTCTCCAGCTGCAGTTCCGAGGCAGACCGTGCCAGCTGAGCATTTTGTTGACGGCGGTTTAGGTTAAAGCCGTCGAACAGAGGGTAGCTCAACGTTAGACCGTAGTTCAAGCCCTGCGTCTCATTGCGGTTGATAAAGCCCGATTGCGACTGCGAACGCGTGAGGTTATACCCGGCATTGGCGGTCAATACCGGCAGACGCTCGGTCCAAATCGATTTGAGATCGAGGTTCGCCAGGCGGCTGTTGCGTCGGGCTATCTGCAGTTCCGTGTTCGCTTCACGTCCCTGTTCGAGCAGCTGTTCGAGGGTAAGATCAGGCCGAATGTCGATGGAATCGGCGGGATCGAAAAGGATGCTCGGCGAGCGGGAAAGCAGCTGATTGAATTGCGTCTTGACCGTAGTAAGGACCACTTCCTGCTGCAGCACGGCGGAGCGGTCGGCGTTGAGATCAACCTGAGCATTCAGCAGGTCGAGCTTGGACGCCGAGCCGATACCGTACTGCGACTCGACGATGCGGTAGCGCTCTTCGGAAAGCCTTTCGACATCCCGCAGAGAGGATAGTCGGTTCTTTTGCTGGACCACATCGTAATAGGCCTTGGTCACCTGTTCTAGCGTTGCCTCGACGCGGCTTTTGAACTGCAGCTCGCCGATCGAACGCAGCTCGCGCAATCGGGCATGCGAAATGAACATGTCAAAGCCGTCGAAAAGGGTCCAGGTGAGGGCCACGCCCGCCGTTTTGCTCTCCGACTCGGCGTCCTTGCGGTCAATGACATTGCCGCT
>JAPDQV010000036.1:16332-37813 GCA_034505495.1 candidate division KSB1 bacterium
GCTGAGAAAACTTTGTTTCGAATCCACGACGCTGCGGCTGTCGCCGGCATTGGCGGTGATGCGGGGCAAAAAGCCCGCATTGCCGAGGGTTACATTATTGGCGGCAATATCGGCCGCAGTCTTGGCAATGCGAATATCGAAATTGTTCTGCAGCGCCGTCGCTATCGCCTGCTCCAGAGTCAGCGGCTCCTGAGCGGCCGCTATACGGCCGAACAACAAAATCATGAATACCTTTAAAAGCAAAGGCGCCGGTCGGCAGCCTGCATTACTTGTCATTCTTACACCTCATTTCATGGCATAATTTCCAAATTTTTGGGTGTCTTTTTCGAAGCGACCATCAGGTAGACGGCGGGGACGATGAAAAGCGTCAGAAAAGTCGAAAACACCATACCGCCGACCACGGCGACGCCCATGGGCACGCGGCTGCCGGATCCGGCACCCAGCGCCAGCGCAATGGGCAGAATGCCCAGGATCGTCGAGAGCGCGGTCATCAAGATCGGCCGGAAGCGCGAGACCGAAGCATCGATCACCGCCTCGAGCACCGGCAGACCTTGGGCGCGGCGCTGATTGGTGAATTCGACGATGAGAATGCCGTTCTTGGTCACCAGACCGATGAGCATGATCAGGCCGATCTGGCTGAAAATGTTGAGCGTCTGTCGAAAGTACCAAAGCGAAAAGAGCGCGCCGACCAGCGCCAAAGGCACCGTCAGCATGATGGTAAAGGGATCGCGAAAGCTCTCGAACTGGGCGGCGAGGGTCAGATAGATGAACACCAGGCTGAGGAGAAAAACGAACATGAGGCTGGAGGCGCTTTCGACGAAATCGCGCGAGGCGCCGTCGAGCGCCGTGCGGTAGGTTTCGTCGAGCACCCGCTTGGCAATCGCGTCCATGGCCTTGATGCCGTCGCCGATGCTTTTGCCGCGCGCCAGCTGCGCCGAGACCGTCGCCGACAAAAAGCGGTCGAAATGAAAGAGCTGCGGCGGACTGCTTTCTTCAGTTATCGTAATGAGATTATCGAGCTGCACCAGTTTGCCGTCACGGTTGCGGACAAACAGCGACTTGAGGTCGAGCGGTTCATTGCGGTCCTCGGGCAGGACTTGGCCGATGATCTGGTACTGCCGGCCGTTCATAATGTAGTAGCCGATACGCTGACCGCTGTAGGCGAGGGCGAGCGTCTGCGCCACATCCGCCATAGTGACGCCCAGGTTGCGCGCCTTTTCGCGATCGAGACGCACGCGCAGCTCGGGTTTGTTGAATTTCAAATTGACGTCGACGAACGAAAACGTGGGGTCCTTGCGCGCCTCTTCGAGAAACTTGGGCAGAACCGCCTGCAGCTTCTCAAGATTCGATGCCAGAATAACATACTGCACCGGCAGGCCGCCGCGTCTGCCTGAACCCAGCGTCTGCTCCTGCGATACGACGGTGCGGGCGGCGCTGAGTTTGGAAACTTCCGCCATCAGATCGTCGGCGATCTCCTGCTGGCTGCGCTGCCGCTCGTTCGGTTCCTTGAGAATAAGCCGGATAAAGCCGGTGTTGGCCGAACCGGCCGAGCCGAAACCCGGCGCCGTAATGCTGATCATGGCCTCGGTTTCGGGGACGCGCTGCTGAACAAAGTCGCCCAGATCGCGCATAAAGGCGTCGGTGTACTCATAGCCGGCGCCTTCCGGCGTCGTCGCCGTCAGCCTAAGTTGCGAGCGGTCCTCGTAAGGCGCCAGCTCGCGCGGCAGAATCGTCCAGAAAAGCCAGATCAGTGCAAGACAGACGGCAAAAATCAACGGCACCCATTTGCGTCGCGCCAGGAACCAGGTCAGCTTTTTACGGTAGCCTTCGATCAAAGCGGTAAAAAAGGGCTCGGTGGCATAATAGAAACGGCTGTGCCGACGGCTGCGCAGAATGCGCGTCGCCGCCATCGGCGTCAGCGTCAGGGCGACGAACGAAGAGATGATGACGGCCGTGGAAATAACGACGCCGAATTCGCGGAACAATTTGCCGACCAGTCCCTGCATAAACAACAGCGGCAAAAAGACTGCCGCCAATACAACGGTGGTGGAAATAACGGCGAAATAGACCTCTTTGGATCCTTCCAATCCCGCTTTGATCGGATCGTAGCCTTTTTCGATTTTGGTATAGATGTTTTCGAGCATGACGATGGCGTCGTCGACCACCAGGCCGATGGCCAGCACAATGCCCAGCAGCGTCAGCACATTGATGGAAAAGCCGGCGAGATACATGACGAAAAAGGTGCCGATTAAAGAAATGGGAATGGCCAAAGCCGGGATGAGGGTGGTTCGCCAATCGCGCAGAAAGAGAAAGATGATCAAAACGACAAGAACAAAGGCGGTAAAGATGGTCTCGCGGACCTCGGCAATGGATTGGCGGATGTATTTGGTGACGTCAAAGCCGATGCCCAATTCCAAATCGGCTGGAATTTCTTTTTTGATCTGTTCGATGCGGCGATAGAACTCGTCGACGATTTTGATGTAATTGGCGCCGGGCTGCGGGATGAGCACCAGGCCGATCATCGGCACACCGTCGCGGCGCATGATGGTGCGATAGTTTTCCGCCCCCAGTTCGGCAAAACCGATGTCGCGCAGCCGAACGATGCGCCCCTGCGATTCGCGGATGATGAGGTTGTTGAAATCCTCGACGGTCAGCAGACGCCCCATGGTGCGCACGGTCAATTCGGTGGCGTCGCCTTCGATGCGGCCGGTGGGCAGCTCGACGTTCTCGCGGCTGAGGGCCGTCTGCACATCCAGAGGCGTCAAGTTGTAGGCCGCCAGTTTGCGCGGATCCAGCCACAGACGCATGGCGTAGGTTTTGGCGCCCCACAGCTGCACCTCGCTGACGCCCGGAATGGTGCGCACACGCTCGCGCAGAACGTTGGTCGCCCAATCGGTCACTTCGAGCAGGCCGCGCGTCTCGCTTTTGATGTTGAGAAAGACAATCGGCACCGCATCGGCGTCCGCCTTGATGACCTGCGGCGCATCGGCGTCCGGCGGCAGCTGGCGCTGGGCGCGTGAAACGCGATCGCGCACGTCGTTCGCCGCATCCTCGAGCTTGATGCCCAAATTGAATTCCACGGTTATATTGGACCGGCCTTCGCGGCTGACCGAAGTGATCGACCGCACGCCGGCAATGCCGCTGAGCGACTCTTCCAACGGCTCGGTAATCTGTGATTCGATAACGTCGGCGTTGGCGCCGATATAATTGGCCGAAACGGTAACGACGGCCGGATCGACGTTGGGAAACTCGCGCACCCCCAAAAAGCTGAAGCCGATGATCCCCAGAATGACGATGAACAGCGACATGACCATCGCCAAAACGGGTCTACGAATGCTGACGGAAGAAAGGCTCATCGCACGTTCCTCCCGTTATTCGAAGGCGGTGATGCGGACCGGCGCATTCGGCCGCAGCAGCAGGATGCCGCTCGTAATGACCGTATCGCCGGCGGCTGCGCCGCGCAGCAGCTGCACCTTTTCTTGCGTGCGGATGCCGGTTTCCACCGGCGTCGGCACTGCCTTTCCGGAACGACAGAGGTAAATGATCTGCCGCTCCATTTCGGGAATCAGCGCCTGACTGGGGACCATCAGCGCCTGTTCGTCGACGTTGAGCAGAAGCTCCACCTGCGCGAAGGAGCCGGGCACCAATCGGCCGTCTGGATTCGGGCATTTGGCGCGCAGATAAAGCGTCCGCGTCGTTTCGTCGATTTTGGGCTCCACGGCATAAACGACGGCGCGGTGAATCTCGCTCTGTCCCTGAACCCGAAAATTGATCTCCAGACCTGGGCGCACGGCCGAGGCGTAGCGCTCGGGGACGGTGAATTCGATCTTGATCGGATCGCTGTCGACCAAGTTGGCGATCACCGTATTCGGCGAGACATAGCTGCCCTCGCTGACGAACCGCAGTCCGATGCGTCCGGAGAAAGGCGCGGTGATTTTCGTCTTCTGCAGCTGCGCCTCCAGCAGCTTTACCTCCGCCTCTAAAACATTCAAGCGGTTGAGGGCGGCCTCATAGGTTTCCTGACTAACCGCCTCAATTTCAAGCTGCTGCCGTTGACGCCGCTCCGTGCCTGCGGCAAGCTCCTTCTGAAACAGCGTCCTCTGCAGCTGCGCCTGCAGCTCGGCATCGTTGATCTGCAGCAGCAGATCCCCTTTTTTAATCCGACTTCCTTCCTGAAAATAGATCGCCGTCACCTTGCCGGGCACTTCGCTGCGCAAATCGACGGCCTCGTTGGGCTGCAGCGAGCCGGTGACCACGATCTTATCTTCCAGACGCTCCGGCTTGAGCACATGCGCTTTGACGGTAATCGCTCCGCCCCGCGCCGCTGCCGGCTGTCGTACGGCAGACTTTTCCGAAAAGATGCGGAAGACGATCAGCCCTGCAGCCGCAGCAATAATCACTATTCCGATGATTGTCTTTTTCATAAGTCTCCTAACACGATCGGCGGAATCGCTCAATAAAAGCGATACGTTTTCTTTAAATAGTAAAACGCAGGCGGCCTGTTTTTGTTTTCATTCATCGTGACAATTTACCAGACCAGCTGCCCCATCCTTGAGGATAAAAGCGGTCGGCAAATGCCGGATTCTCCAACAGATGTTTGTCGATTTCTCCGGCATCGCGCTCGATAAGATATTTTAATTCTTCCAAATCGCTCGACCATCTGAACCCGTTCCAAAACTCGAAACCTTCGAACTGAGTTTTGTAGAGAGCATTGCGACTGTAACAGCTGCCGAGGTAGATATGTTGAAAGCCCTGAGCGGCAAATTCTACCACCGCGCGGGTCATCATGTACATGCCCAAATTACGGCTCTTCATCTCCAAGTCGTAAAAGGCATAATAATAAAAAGCGGCGCGCGGCGGCTGGAGAAAAAGAACGGTCAAGCCGACCTCTTTTTCACCTTCGCGAAAAAGCATGACATGTGTGCACACCGGCGAAGTGAATAGACTGTCGAGCCGCTCGTAAGTCATGGTATCCGGACCGAATCGACGGTCAGCATAGCTTTTGCAGAACTCGCGGCGTTCGGAAGTGTAGTGAAAGTCGGCTCGGGGTAGGAGAGCACACTGCAGTCCTTCTCCTTTGCGCAGCACGCGTCGATTTTCCGAAGAAGGCGAAAAAAGCGGCAAAGCGACGCGCACATGTCGACACATGTAAAACCGGTCGAGGGTGCGGGTGCTCGGCAAAAAGCCGGCCGCAAAAAGGTCCGCCGGCGTTTCGCCCTCCTCCGGAAAAGCCCAAATCACATAGGGAAAAATGTAATGCGCGTAATCCGATTTGTACTCGGAGAACAACAGCTTCATGGTGTTCCTTTATTGACCGGACGTTAACGGCTCGGCATCACTCTTCGCCCGGAGGCCACAGACTCTTGCCGATGTCGAGACGGTAGTAGCTGCTCAGGCAATAGATTTTGCGGATGTTCTCGTAGGCTTTGGCAATCGCCGCTTCCATGGAGGGGCCGACGGCGACCACGTCCGCCACGCGGTGGCCGGACATAAGCATTCTGCCCTTACGGTCGGCGACCACTTCGTTCCACCAAATATCGCAAGTCGGTTCGCCGGTCAACTGCACCGTCAAAAAAGGCCCTTCAATTTTGGTATAAGGATACCCCCAGCCGGCGAGCGTGAGCGTACAGGCGTATTCTCGGCCTTTGTGAAATTCGATGTTGAGAGGACGGTTGTGGCCGACCGCCAAAAACACTTCGACCGGATTTTTCAGCATGCGACAGAGCGCCGGTCCGGTGGTGATGCCGGTGCGGACATTGAATTCGATCACGTGCCACTTGCCGTCGCGCTTCACGCAGGTCGACTGAACCGGACCGTGGAAGTTGGTTCGGCGGAACCAGGGCAGCAGCGGCTCGAGCGTCTCGCGCACAATGCCGTATTTATCCTCGGTATCCACTTCAACCAATCCGCCGAGCGGCGCCCCGGCCACCGGGCCCATGTTTCCGTCAAAGGCGCGCTTGTATTCCTGGTTGGTCACCATGGGATAGATTTTGCCGTCGCTGACGAACGCGACGTGGCCTGCTTCCCGCCGCCCCATGTACTCCTGCAGAAAGACGCCCTCGGCATAGTTGACGTGCTCCAGCCAGCTCAAAGTGTCTTCGACCGTTTCGGTTACGATGGTATGAACCGGAGAACCGGGGGCGCAAAGCGGGTTTTTGATCACGTACGGCAAAGGATTGGCGCGCACATACTCTACGGCGTCCAGGCGATTTTTGGCGACATAAGCTTTCGGCACCGGGATACCGTACAGCTCGCACAGTCTGCGGCCGTAATCGCGGTCGCGCTCGAGCTTCATCGCCTCACCGTACGGCGAAAGAATGGGAACCTGCATGGCGAGGAACTCGTCCTTCCACTCGGCCTCATGCCAATTGATCGACATGGGGATCACCAAATCGATCTGCTTTTCGCGCACGAGGGGGCAAGGGTTGGGATAATCTTTGAAATGAAAGGTCTCGCCGTACAGCGACGGGCCATAATCGCCGTAATTGCGGGTCAAATAGCAGCACACCTCGGCGCCGTTTTCGGCCAAGGTGCGCATCGCAGAGGCCGCATAGGAGCCGATGCCCCACAGCATGATCTTGGGCTTTGAACCGGAAATGATGGATTCCATCTCTATTCCTCTGGCAATTTTGCGCATTTCGGCATCAAATCGATCGAAAAGACTCTATCCTCTAAAAAAGATCATCCAAACCCAATCAAGCAATGCGTGCAGCCAGACGGCGGCAGTAAGCTTTTTTGTGCGGATGAAAATCCAGGCGTAAAAACCGCCGGCGACGAACGAGAAAAAAGCATAAGACCAGGAGAAAGGCGAATCCGCGGCCATGAAATACGGGCCTGAAGGCGGCAGAGGGCTGCGGCTCTTTGCCAGAGCGAAGAGAAGCGAAGAAGCAAAAATTGCCGTGCCGACCGCCCATTTTCTTCCCTGAAAAATCTGGAGAAAATATTTATAGAATACGGCGCGGAAAAGAAGCTCTTCGGGCAATGCAACGAGGAAAAAGAGCAGAACGCCCTGCGTTAGGAGCGTCAGAAAAGACGGCAAATGATCGGTAATCGTCAACAATCCGGTAAAGGGAGCGAAAATCAGCAGGACCAAAAACAGGAGGATAAAATTGAGCACAATTTGACGGACCTCATCGGCCTTGAGGCGAAAGGTAAAGCCGACATCGAGGCGCGGCAGATAAATATTAAGGCCGATGGTCGACAAGAGAGCGGCAAAGGCCAAGGGCTGCACAAGGGGCCGGCTGAGCGGAGCCGTCCAGTTCGGTACATGGCCGATAAAAAACAGCAGCCACAGCCAGATAAGCAATATGGTTTTAGACAGCACCTTTGCCGGATCGATCAGCGCAGTTAAAAGCAGACCGCCGATCATCCAAATCGTCGTCCAGGTTAAGGTATGCGGTCCCGCGTGTCCTGCCGAAAAGCCCCAAAGCGCAGCAGACAAGCCGACGATTAAAAAAGAAACGGCGGATAACCGGCGGACTCGGTTCGGCGATTCTGCCGCGGCCTTTAATAGCGGCGGATTGGCGGCAAAGATGAGCGGCGCTGCAGAAACCGTCACCAGGAAAAGCGTCGCAAGCATCCTGCCGACGCTCTGTTGAACCTCAATGAGGTATCGGCCTGCGCTCAGCATGAGCAAACCGGTTAGAATGATCGACAAGCGCAGATCCGGCGTAATAGAGTCTTTGTGACGGCGTTTATTTTTCATTTAATATGCAGTTTTTCGTCTCGTCGTCATAAGCTGCCGCTAATATAGAAATTCTTTTTCATTTGCCCAATTCCTTTGTTGACGACGAGGTGGAAAACGCCGTACAGAGCCGGCAATCGAATGGTTAGACTGGATGAAGACCGTCTCGGTAGAGGTTGGGAAAGACGCCTGTTACGGAAGGCGTCAGCCGAGTCTGGAACAGTCAAAAAAAAGCCGAAGCATCTTTTGCTTCGGCTGAGAGTCGGGGCGAGAGGATTTGAACCTCCGACTTCTTGGTCCCGAACCAAGCGCGCTAACCGGACTGCGCTACGCCCCGAAAAGCGGGTCAAATATAGAGAAAGAGGCGGTTAAAAGCAACAGAAAAATCATCAGAGCACGTACTTGATGACGACAAAGCCGCCGATCAGCAGGATGGTGAAAAGAATCGCCAGCCAGTTAAAATATTTGTCAATGAACGACTTGATCGGCTCGCCCCATTTCCAGATCAGACCGGCGACAAGGAAAAAGCGTGCCCCGCGACTGACGATCGAAGCCAGGATCATCATGGGAAAACTGACATCGAAGGCGCCCGCAGAAATGGTAAACACTTTAAAGGGAATGGGTGTAAATCCGGCGGTAAAAATAACCCAAAAATTCCACTGTTCATACAGTCCCTGAACGCGATAGAAAAGCGCGTGCGTAAAGCCGGGAACATGGGCGAAGAACCAGTTTGCCAGGCCGGAAAAGCCGCCGTCCGTCCACCAGAGCGAATGGCCGATCCAGTAGCCGAATGCGGCGCCGAGGACCGAAGCCGTCGTACAGTTGAAGGCAAAGCGAAAGGCTTTCGCTCGGCTGCCGAGCACCAGAGCTATGAGCAGAGCGTCGGGCGGCACAGGGAAAAAAGACGCCTCGGCAAAGCTGAGAATAAAAAGCGCGGCGGCGCCGTAAGGGCTTTCGGCCCAACTCAACACCCAGTCGTAGAGTCTTCGGATGACATGCGGTTTGACTGCGGTTCGATCGGCTTGGGTCACACTCGAAATAGAATTCATCCCTCACCACCAAAATGTTTTTAAAATGAGCAGAATAAAGCGCAACGTATCTGCGCCCGGTCGGATGGAGCTTTTTTGTCCGGTGTAGATCGTCGCTATGGGTATTTCGTTAAAGACGGCGCTTTTCCTGCCGAGCCGGATGAGCAGCTCGGATTCGAGTTGGAACCCTTTCTCCCGCAGCGGCAGGCCGACCAGGCTGTCGACGCGAAAAGCGCGCATACCGCACTGGCTGTCGTGGATCCTCCTGCCTCCGGTCAACGATACGAGGATGGAGGTGATGCCGTTGCTCAGCTGCCGATGCAGCGGCATGGTTCGCCGGTCGATTCGATTGGCAAGAACGGCGTCAAGCCCGCTGCGCATGGCGCGAAAAAAGTTCGGCAAAGCCTGCGCCGGATGCTGTCCGTCGCTGTCCATGAAAAGAATCCACTCATATCCCTCCTGCCGCGCGATGTTCAAAGCGGTCAAAATCGCTGCGGCCTTGCCGAAATTGTGCGGATGTCGAACCACTCGGGCACGGCAGTCAGCGGCCCGTTCGGCAGTCGCATCGACAGACCCGTCGTCGACCACCAGAACATGCGCCAAAGGATGGTGAACGGAAATGTCCTTTAGACAGGCGACGATGTGATTCGCTTCATTATAGGCAGGCAGCGCAATGAGTGTTTTCGGCTTGCCTTCCACGCGTTTTGCAGCGGGCTTATTTGATTCGTTTGAAAATATTAAAGCCGTGCGGCGTCTCGATGATCTCGCTCACCTGGTCGATCTTGAGCGCGGCAATGGCGTTTTCGATGACCGGTGCAAAGTCGCCGCGATTGAAATAGCCCAGATCGCCTCCCATCGGCGCGCTGGGGGCTATCGATTTGGCTTTGGCCAGCTCGCTGAAATCTTTGCCCGCCTTCAATTCGGCCAGGATCTGTTCCGCTTCGGCGCGGGTTTTGACGAGAATATGGAGCGCATGAAACTCGCCGAGCGGCTTGGTCGGCGTCGTGCTCGTCGACGGCTTCCAGATCCAACCGGTAATTTGCACCTTCAGCCAATTATCCTGCTCATAGAGCACGATCATTTCCGTGCCCTGCAAAAGCGCGCCGATCTTTTGCCCCTTCGGCGCATCGCGTAAATTTTCCTCCTGAACGCCGACATAGACCTTTTTCGTTTGCGCAAAGATCGGCAAGGCGATCGCCCATATCAATAAGCAAACAACCAATCGATTCAACACGGCCTCCGTTGCTTGGTTGAGAGATTCGGGGACGTTTTTTTCAATCTGTTAAATGTATAAAATTTTTACCTTTTTCCGAACACTTTTTTAACTACCGGCGCCTGAGGAATGTCAGCGGGCCGCGGCTCTTTCTTGCCGCAAGCTCTCCACTTCGGCGATGAGCGCCGAGACGATCTCGCTTTCCGCAACTTTGCGGATGATAACGCCCTTGCGAAAAAGCACGGCGCTGCCTTTTCCGCAGGCGACGCCGACGTCGGCTTCCTTGGCTTCACCCGGCCCGTTGACGACGCACCCCATCACCGCGACGGTCAGCGGCTCTTCGATCCCGGCCAGCCGCCGCTCCACTTCTTCGGCTATGGGGATTAGATCGACCTGCGTGCGGCTGCAGGTGGGACAGGAGATCAGATTGACGCCGCGCCGCGAAAGATCGAGCGCTTTTAAAATTTGATACCCGACATAAACCTCCTCGACCGGGTCGCCCGTGAGCGAAACGCGCAATGTGTCGCCGATCCCTTCGGCCAGCAGGATGCCGAGCGCCACAGCCGATTTGATGGTTCCGGAGCGTACCGTTCCCGCTTCGGTGACGCCGATGTGCAGCGGTACGTCGGTGTGACGCGAGGCCTCGCGATAGGCGGCAATCGTTTTGACGACGTCGGATGATTTGAGCGAGAGCACCAAGTCTTCGGCGCCGAATTCGCGGCAGAGATCGATGTTGCGCAGCGCGCTGCGAACCAGAGCGCGTACCGTGGGTCCGCCCTCCTCTTTTAGGATATCTTTTTCGATAGACCCTGAATTGACGCCGACGCGGATGGGCACCTTGGCGGCTACCGCCCGTTCGACCACCGCCCGAACTTTTTCCCGTCCGCCGATGTTGCCGGGGTTAATACGGATTTTGTCGGCTCCCGCATCGATGGCCGCCAGAGCCAGTTCATAGTTAAAGTGAATGTCCGCCACCAACGGCGCATCGATTCGGCGACGAATGGCGGCAAAAGCCTTGGCTGCCGCCTGCGACGGCACCGCCAGCCGGACAATCTGACAGCCGGCCTGCAGCAACCGTTCGATCTGCCGCAGAGTGGCATCGACATCCTCGGTCTTGGTGTTGGTCATCGACTGCACGCTGATCGGCGCACCGTCTCCGACCGCCAGGTTGCGCACGTACACTCGCCGAGTACGAGAACCCATTTCCTCCTCTATGTTCAATCGTTTTGCTGAGAAGAAATTTAGCAAAAATAAGGCGGGAAAACTAAAATAAAAAGCGGGTCTTGCGACCCGCTCGTGAGGAAAGAAGCGCAGTGGAAAAGTGTTGATTCAAAATGTGAATCAACACCCATCACAAACGAATTCATAGTGCATTTTGTTCTGCCTCGCGTGGCGACGAGCCTGCCAAACCTGCAGGGCTTTTTTCCATTCCCCTTCTTTTTTCTCGTCGAAAAAGATATAGTTCGTATTGTACTCGTCGCTTTCCGGCCCGAAATCGTCTATAAATATATAAGCCATCGTCTCCTCCATTTTTTAAGACGCCTTAATTAACAGATCCAATGTTGCGTTATCATAAAGAAAGCGTAAAATTTGC
This sequence comes from candidate division KSB1 bacterium, assembly GCA_034505495.1. Classification (NCBI taxonomy): domain Bacteria; kingdom Pseudomonadati; species Candidatus Zhuqueibacterota bacterium. Next base: position 27,852 of record JAPDQV010000036.1, read on the forward strand.
ACTATCATTGAAAAGGAATTGCAAAAGTTGGAGCGATTTTGTTTATTTGAGCGGTCAATATCGTGAGGAGATCATGAGCCTTTGGCAAAAGATTGTTGATTTAGAAGCAAAAGGCGGGGCGGCGGTATTAGCGACGGTGGTGGAGGCGTCAGGTTCGGCGCCGCGGGAGGTCGGAGCCAAGATGCTGGTTTATGCGGACGGTACAATTGAGGGTACGATCGGCGGCGGCGCGATCGAAAAAGCCGTGATCGAGGAGTGCATGGCGGCAATGCGCACTCAGCGGCCGAAGCTGCTCGAGTACGAACTGACCGAACTGCAGATGAGCTGGGGCGGCAGGGTTAAAATTTTTATCGAGCCGCTCTTTTCCGCGCCGCCGCTGATCGTCTTCGGCGCCGGTCACGTCGGCAAAGCGATGGCCGCCGTAGCCGATCTGCTCGGCTTCCGCGTGACGGTCGTCGACAATCGGCCGGAATTTGCCAATGCGCAGCGCTTCCCAAACGCTGAAAAAATTCTGGCTAAAGAGTACTCTGCCGCATTGCCCGAACTCGAGTTTACGCCCGAAACCTGCCTCGTAATCGCGACGCACCAACACAGCCACGATCGCGAAATTTTAGAGTACTGCGTGCGTCAACCGTTTGCTTATTTGGGGATGATCGGCAGCCGCACAAAGGTTCAGCAGACCTTCAAGGCGCTCGAAGAGGCGGGCATCGACCGGGCGGCGCTGCAAAGGGTGCATTCGCCGATGGGGTTGGCGATCGGCGCCCGCACACCGGAGGAAATCGCCGTGTCGGTGGCTGCGGAAATGATCGCAGTGCGCTGCGGCGTCGACGTTTCGGCGCTTTCCATGAGGCTGCAGAATGATTAGCGGCTTGATCTTGGCAGCCGGCGAGTCGCGGCGCATGGGCGAAGTAAAGCCGCTCCTGCGCATCAACGGCCTGACTTTTCTTCAACACATCGAGCAGGCGCTGCGCGGAGCAGGGATCGAAGAAATTATAGCGGTTATCGGTCATCAAGCCGCGCGCATCCAAAATGAAAGCGGCGCAAACGTCCGTTTCGTCGACAATCCGAACTATCAGCTCGGTCAACTGTCGTCACTGCAGACGGGCATTCGCGCCGTCGGCAACGCCGAGGCGGTCATCGTCTGTTTGGTGGACCAACCGCACGTTCAGCGCGCATGGATCGAACAGCTCATTACCGCTTTTCGCGAGGCTCATCCCCTCATCGTTCGACCTTGCTGCAAGGGACGCTGCGGTCATCCCGTGCTTTATGCTGCCGAACTTTTTGCGGAGTTTCTGAACTTGCCCCTAACCGAAACGGCCAAGGCGGTTTTTCGGCGCCACGGCGAACGCACCCGCCTCGTCGAGATCGATTCGGAAGGGATCCTGTTCGACGCCGATACACCGGAGGATTTGCAGGCCGTTCGCCGCTTTTTCGATAAAACCGAATGAAAGACCTTGGTCACTCGGCTCCGTGTTTGAAGCAGCTGCGTTTCGGCGTGCACTCATGCGGCGAGGCGGCGTTGAAATCCGGCCCCAGCGCCGAAACCGTACGCAGACATTGATATTGCGCTGTCAGCCTCTTGTCCTTTGCGGCAGAGGGATCGAGCAGACCCGGATAGCGCGGACCGACGCGCATCAACAGAGGGCAGACTTTGTATTCCATGGCCGTGCTTCGAATGCTTCAAAATTCTATTACGCTTTGCCCATCATCTCCATTACGGCGCGCTTGATCAAATTTCTCGCCAGCGGCACTTTGTACTCGTTTTTGTCCAATGGTGCGGCCTGCGCCAATTCGGCTTTGGCGGCTTCGAGCAAAAGCTCCTCCGAAATCGCCTGGCCAGCGAGCATGGCTTCCGTCTTGAGCGCCCGCCACGGCTTGGGCGCTACACCGCCTAGAACTATCCTCGGCTCGAACAACCGATCGCCTTCCACCCTGCCGGCCGCCGCCACGCTGACCATGGCAAAATCGAACGAATCTCGCTCGCGGAACTTGAGATAATGACTCTTGAGCCGCTTGGCGCGCGCCGGTACGATGATCTGCGTCACCACCTCATCGGCAGCAAGCACGGTCTCGTGATACGGATCCTGTTCAGGCAGAACGTAGAATGCTTCCGCTTTGATGCGCCTGGATTTTTTCGCACTCAGGATCTCGATCTCGGCATCGAGAGCAATCAGCATCGGCGCCACATCCGAGGGATGGACGATGTAGCATGGATCGCCGCCGAGAATGCAGTGATACTTGTTCTCGCCGTAGATGGCGTAGCAGAGCTCGCCGCCCTTACGGTAGCAGGGAAAACGGCTGCTCCGGTAGTACCAACAGCGCGGCCGCTGACAGAGATTGCCGCCGATCGTTCCCATGTTGCGCAGCTGAATCGTGCCGACCGACTGCACCGCTTCGATGAGGCCGGGATAGGCCATTGCCGGTGGAAATTCGAGAATATCAGCCAGCCGAACGGCGGCACCGATACGCAGTCCCTTGCGGTCCTCTTTGATCGAGCTCAGTTCCGGCAGTTGTTTCAGATTGATCAGCAGCTCAGGTTCGACAATGCCTTCTTTCAGGCGCGCCAAGGCATCGGTGCCGCCGGCGTAAAGCATCGCCATGTTGCCGTATTGCGCCAGCAGCGGCGGAATCGCCTTGGCATTCTTGGGATAGATATAAGAAAAGGCTTTCATGACCGGCCCTCCTTGCGTTCGATGGCCGTCAGCACTTTATCCGGTGTGATGGGCAGCTCGGTGATGCGCACGCCGACGGCATTATAAATCGCGTTGGCAATGGCGCCGACGCCGGGAATGGCGGGCGGCTCGCCCAATCCGATGACGCCCCTCTCCTGCTGATCGTAGATGGTTACGTCGAAATCGGGCATCTCGAGCGCGCCGGGGATTTTATAGTTTTCCATATCCGCATTGGGCATGATGCCGGTTTCGCGATCGAGCAGACGCTGTTCGAGCAGCGCATAGCCGATCTCGCCGATCATGGCGCCGTTGATCTGACTGCGCGCCGTCAACAGATTGACCACCAGCCCGCAATCTTGTACGGCGATCATTTTCAGCACCTTCACCTTGCCGGTTTCACGGTCGACCTCCACTTCGGCAAACTGCGTCCCTGCCGTGCCGCTGTCGGACAGGCCTTCGGCCCAGGACTCCATGGCCGAGATCGTCGCGCCCTCCAGCAGCGCGCAGGCCTGCTTCCAGCTCAATGTTTCACCGGTTGCGGTTATGGTAAATTTTTTAGCCGTATATTGCACCTGCTCGACGGCAACGCCCTTTGCCTCGGCCACTGCCGCGATGAGGCGCTGTTTGGCGCTTTCGGCGGCGCGTTTGACCGCCGGCGCGACCGAAGGCGCCGTGGTGCTGCCGCCGCTCGCGGGCGCCCAGGGAAAGTCGCTTTCACCGATGAGCGGCCGGACGTCGGTCAAATCGAGCTCCAGCTCTTCTGCCGCAACCGCCGCGACCAGCGTGCGGGTACCGACCCCAAGGTCCTGCGTGCCGATGCGCACATCCACGGTGCCGTCGCTGTAAATGTTGACGATCGCGGTCGTGCCGCGCGTACCGCCGCCGCCCCATTCGCCGGACCCCATACCCAAACCGCGCACCTTGACGCCTTTTTGACTCCCGGAGGGTTGCCGACGATGCCAGCCGATGCGCTCGGCGCCGATTTGATACTCGGCCTGCCGTGTAGGATTGGGATCGTTCAGCTGTCTCAACTTGAGCGGATCCATGCCCAAAGCTTCGGCCAACTCATCCATGATCGAATCAATGGCAAACGCCGCCTGCGGATGACCGGGTGCGCGCATGGGCGCCGCCGGACCGGCGTTGATGAACACATCCCGTTGTTTCACCTTCCAATTGGGGAAAAAATAGATATAAGGCTGCGGAACGCCCGCGCCGCCGCCGACGCCGCCGCTGCCGAACGCTTCCATCTCGAAAGCGGTCAGCTTGCCGTCCTTTTTCGCACCGATCTTTATCCGTTGAAAAGACGAAGGCCGATTGCCGGTGCAGAGCATCTCTTCTTCCCGATCGAGCATCAGCTTGACCGGTGCTCCGGCTTGCTTGGCCAAACGCGCACAGATGACGTTGTAGGACTTGGGGCCGAACTTGCTGCCGAATCCCCCGCCCATGTGATGGGTAATGACATGGATGCGGTTTTCAGGAATGCTGAGCGCCTGCGCCAGACCGCTGCGCGTGCCGTGAACGCCCTGCGTGGAATCCCACAAATAGAGTTCTTCCCCCTCCCATTTGGCGACGCAGCCGTGCGTTTCGAGCGTCGTATGCACCTGAACGTTCATATGAAAGGTGCGCTCGATGATCACGTCCGCTTCGGCAAAGCCTTTTTCGATGTCGCCTTCGCCGTATTCTTCCAGCTCACCAAGGTTATCCTCGCGGCCGCTCATGACCCGCGGCGCATCGGGCTTGATAGCTTCCTCTTCGCGCACCACAAAGGGCAGCGGCTCATAATCGACGCGAATCCGCCGCAAGGCCTCGGCAGCGGTATGCTCATCCACGGCCGCGACCGCCGCCACCTCGTCGCCGACGAAATTGACCTCGTCCTTCAACTTGCCGATCACCGCTTTGACGCCGGGCAGCGCCTGCGCAGCGGACAAATCGACCGAGATGACCCGCGCATGCGGATAAGGACTGCGGAGAATCCTGCCGTACAGCATCCCCGGCAGGTGTACGTCATAAGTATACTTGGCGCGGCCGGTCACTTTATCGACGCCGTCGACGCGCGGAACCGGTTTGCCTAAAAAACGCGTTTGAGTTAGAGGCTTCCATCCCGCCATGACTCAGCCCTCCTTCTGCATGCGTTCTGCCGCCTGGGCGACGGCTTTGAAGACGTTCGGATAGGTGCCGCAGCGGCACAAGTTGCCCGATACGGCCCGCTTGATCTCCTCCAACGTCGGTTTAGGGTTACGGCGCAGCAACGCCAAACCGGACATGATGAATCCGGGCGTACAAAAGCCGCACTGCAGCGCATCGTTTTCGACAAAGGCCTCCTGCAGAGGATGAAGCCGATCGCCTCGGGCCACCCCTTCGATGGTCTCAACCGAGCAGCCGTCGGCATCGAGGGCGAGCATGGAGCAGGCCAAGACCGTGCGCCCGTCGAGAATGACCGTGCAGGCGCCGCATTGTCCCTTGTTGCATACCCGTTTGGTGCCGGTCAAGCCGAAAGCATCGCGCAGCAGATCGAGCAGCGTCGTCCTGGGATCGCACTGCACTCTTTTCTGCTCGCCGTTGACCTGCAGAGTGATGGTGACCGAATCGGGACCGACTATGCGCCCATGTTCGGCGGCTGCTGAAAGCGGCCGAATGCTCTTGAGCGCGGCGGCGCCGATCAGACCGCCGCTAACGCCTTTGAGGAAACCGCGCCGGGAAAGGCCGTTGTGAATGTTTTTTTCTTCCATCATCGGCTCTCCTTTAATGCAAAGCGGAAAAATGTTCCCTTTACGTTCTTGCCTTTTGAGAACAAATTATAACTTTTATTAATTAGAGCAAGTGAAATCGCAAATACGCTTACGGCCGGGGTGTAGGATAAAAGGTCGAAAGTCAAGGGCGGCAGGTCGAAAGTCCAAAGTCGAAAGTCCGATTGAAATAGTGCGGGATGTTGAATTTTGCGGCGGTTTTGCCGCATCGTAGAACAATTTTTTAAATTGTCGACGTAGAACCATTTTTCAAATTTTTATCGGGGCGGGGGTTTATTCCAGACCAGCGATTTTGATACTGAAAATTTGCAGGTTAATAATACGTGAGTTGATCGCAATTTGTAAAATTGCGCGACAAGCACGGGATAAATCCCGCGCTGCCGGTACGAGATGAATCTCGCGCTACCGGCACGAGATAAATCTCGCGCTGCGTTAGATTGCGGTGCGGGTGCGGGATAAAACTCGCGCTACGTCCTATTTGGAAAACTGCGTCGAGAGTTTTTATAACGTTTATACAGGTCGGCGAATTATCGCCTTTTGCCTCCTTTCCGTGTGAGATTCGAAAAAAGCAGGAATCAAAAAATTAGAAAAGCACGGCCGGCAATTATTATTCAATTTTTAATTTAATAGGCTCTCTGCAATCTCTGCAAATGCGAAAAGCATTTCTGCTATTCGTGTTTCTCATTTTTAAAACAATCAAAAGATACCGGCATGCGCTTTTTATAAGAGGCGTCTTAATAGATTAGGCAAAAGACATCCATCTTTCCGCAGTTGGAGAAACTGCTTCAGCTACGGACAAGGCGCAGATCCGAGGCCCCGCCGCAGGTCGGCATGATCGGACATTAACAAGAAGGCGTGAATAGCGACTTTATTAAACGTTTCAGCAGGAAACTGCTCCCATTGTCAATATTGTTCGACTCTTGACGGGGGAACCATACGCAGCCTTTCCACGTCTCGGCGCGGCGGCATACCAAAATGCCTTTTATAATCACGATTAAAATGTGAAGCGTCATCGTATCCCACGCGAAAACCGGCTTCGGCGGCATCGAGATGTTCATGCAGCATCAGTCGCCGCGCTTCCTGGAGCCGCAGTTGCTTCTGAAACTGCAAAGGGGTCATGGAAGTAACCGATTTGAAATGGTGGTGGAAAGATGAGACGCTCATTCCGCATTCCTGCGCAATCTTTTCTATACGCAGCGGTTGATCAAACTTTTTGCGCAGCAGCGTAATGGCTCTGGCTATGGGGGATACAAAACCGCCGTGGGCAGCAATATGACGCAGCCGATCGCCCTGCCCTTCCATCCATAGCCGATAAACGATTTCACGTTTGATGATCGGCGCCATAAAAGGAGCTTCGCTGGGCCTTGCGATTAAACGGGCGAGTCTCACCACGGCATTCAAAAGATCGCCGCATAAGGGGCTGACCGTTATGGCCTTTATATCGGCAAATTCAGGGGAGGCATCTCGCGCCTCCACCATAACAGAATGAACAAGAGCCGGATCCAGGATTAGGCGCAGACTGAGATAGGGATGCTCCGGCGAGGCTTCACGAATCGTGCCCGTCAACGGCAGCTCGGCGGTAACCAAAAGATAGTGGAATGGATCATAAGTGTAGCTTTCATTTCTCAAAATAATCTCTTTGCTGCCCTGCGCGATCACGCAAAACGAAGGCGCGGTTACCACATAAAGAGGCTCGCCCGGAGCTGAAGCGCGCTGAAGGACCAAGCCCGCGATCGGTTCGACTTTTCCATCTTCCGGGATGGCTCGCCTGATCAGCTCAACAAGTTCCTGCCTATCAGCCTGCGCGCGCTGGTCCTCCCAGAATTCCCCTTGCTTTTCTATGCCGTTCATCATCGCCCCTTCTTTTATTGCCCTGATGCCGCCGATATTCACTCGAATTTTGAATCGAGCGCAAAAGTCATTTGTTCCCGATTAGCCTGTTCTTGCAGAATCATTCAATAATTTTAGAGAATTGCTCAATAACTCTTTGATTTTATTTGCGTATAATTCACTGTCAAAATAGAAACCTTTATCTCTTTATTCTTTTTCACGAATTGAACACGGGTAAACAGAAAACGCGGCAGGCGTTGCCAAGTTCACAGTTAGAATACCGGAATGAAACAGATTGTTCTAAGGGCGTCGGCAGGCAGCCGTGTTCGACAAAGCGCCTGCACAGCACTTTTTGTTGCTTCGCCCAATTTACGAAGGGCAATGTGTAATATAAAAGCAGGAAAAGAAATAATGAAGCCGCTTAACACAAAGAAAAAAGCAAGATTTCTCATTCCGATCCAATTCGCTGTTGCGTTCCTTGCTTTACTTGAGGGCTTAATCGCAGGTGAAAATTTGCAACCGATAATCATTCGGGAACAGGGCAGCTTTATGGTCGGCGGAAAAGTCATTAAAGCCTCGGGGACCTTTGATCCTTATCATCCCACTTCGGCCGGGCAGACTTTGCACGGCGACCATGCTTATGTATTTTATCAGATTCCCGTCCAGGCAAAAAAGCTGCCGATGGTTATGTGGCACGGATTCGGACAGTTTTCGAAAACATGGGAAACAACTCCTGACGGACGGGACGGCTTTCAGAACATCTTTTTGCGCCGAGGCTATTCGGTTTATGTACTCGACCAGCCTCGACGCGGCAACGCCGGGCGCAGCACAGTTTCCGCCGTCATCGAACCCCTTCCGGATGAGCAGCAATGGTTCGGCACTTTCCGTCTCGGTATTTGGCCGAACTTTTTCGAAGGTGTACAATTTCCTCGTGATTCTACTGCGCTCGAGCAGTTCTTTCGCGCCATGACGCCCGATACGGGGCCGATTGACGTCAATCTCAATGTCGAAGCGGTCTCGGCCTTGTTCGACAAGATCGGGGCGGGCATTCTGGTCACCCATTCCCATTCGGGCGGAATGGGCTGGTTGACGGCGATTAAAAATCAAAATGTCAGAGCCATCGTCTCCTTCGAGCCGGGAAGCGGCTTTCTTTTTCCCGAAGGTAAAGTCCCTGAGCCCAAACCGAGCTCCGGCGGTACGCTATCGGCGAATGCAGTACCGATGAGCGACTTTCTCAAGCTGACCCAAATTCCGATCGTCATTTATTACGGCGATTTCATTCCCGCAGAACCCAGTCCCAACCCTGGTCAGGACGGCTGGCGGGTCCGGCTTGAAATGGCTAAAATATGGCGTGATGTCGTAAACGACCATGGAGGAAATGTGACCCTCGTCCATTTGCCGGAAATCGGCATCAGAGGAAATACACATTTCCCCTTTTCGGATTTGAACAATCTGGAAATAGCCGATTTGGTATCCAAATGGCTGAAAGAAAAAGGGTTGGATCATTGAAAGAATTTTGCGCTGATTTGACGAATCATCCCAAAGAAATATGCGATGAGGCAATTAAAGTGAAAAATATCATGATAATTTTTATAGGAGTGCTGCTGCTGATGAAAATAAACGCTCCTGCACAGGATCAGTCCAAGCCTGCCAATCCGTTCGGTCTGGTCTATCAGGGCGCCGTCACGGAGAACGTTGCGGGCAAAGTGAATATTCATCCTGTTTCCTACAAGCTTAACGGCATTGATATATCGGCAAATGTCTATACACCGCCGGGCTATGATCCGTCCAAAAAGTACCCGGCTATTGCCGTAGCTCATCCCAACGGAGGCGTTAAAGAGCAGGTCGCCGGCTTGTATGCACAGCGTCTGGCGGAGGCGGGGTATATTACCATTGCCGCTGATGCGGCCTTTCAAGGCGCCAGCGGCGGAGAGCCTCGCCGAGTCGACAAGCCGTTCTATCGCATCGAGGATATTCGAGGCATGGCGGATTTTCTCATCCGCTATCCCGGCGTTGATGCGGAAAGACTGGGCCTTTTCGGCATTTGCGGCGGCGGCGGCTATGCTCTAGCGGCCGCTCAAACCGATAAGCGCTTTAAAGCGGTTGCAACCTTGAGCATGTTCAATACGGGGTTGGTGAGACGAAACGGATTTATGAACTCGCAGATTAACACGATCCAGGATCGTCTGCGGGAAGCATCAAAAGCGCGGGCTTTGGAAGCCGAAAAGGGCATCATCCTCTATGCGGCCGACACGCAGACGACCGACGAAATGGCGGACAAAATGCCGTTTGATTTGTATCGAGAAGGGCATTATTACTACAATCGCACGCATGCCCATCCCAATTCGACATTTCGATATACGATGAGCAGTCTGCTCGATTTGATGGCTTTCGACGCAACCGCCAATATGGAGCTTCTCGATCAGCCGCTGCTGATGATGGCGGGCAGCAAAGCCGACAGCTATTACATGACCGAAAGTGCATTCAAGCTTGCCGTCGGGACAAAGGAAAAAGAATTGTTTCTCATAGAAGGAGCAACGCACATTCAAACATACTATGTGCCCGAGTATGTCGAACAAGCGGTAAAAAAACTTATCGAGTTTTTTGGTAAATTGTAAGAAATCCAAGCGTTATTTATAGTTGTTCGGGATAAAAATAATCAATCAATTTTTCAATAGGGGTCAAACCGTTAAGAGAAGCATGCGGTTTGACC
>JAPDQV010000037.1 GCA_034505495.1 candidate division KSB1 bacterium
ATCGTCTTCGTCCGTTTTCTTTTCGCGAAAGATGAACTGCATCAGCAGGCCGACGATGACGCTGAACGAAACCGCGCCGATGACTCGGGCGACGCCCAACTCCAACCCCAGCACCCGCGCGGTCAGGATGATGGCCAAAATGTTGATTGCCGGGCCGCTGTAGAGAAAGGCGACGGCCGGGCCGAGTCCGGCGCCGCGCTTGTAGATGCTCGCAAACAGCGGCAGCACGGTGCAGGAACAGACCGCGAGTATGGTGCCCGACACCGAAGCGACGGCATAAGCGACCCATTGTTTAGCTTGAGCCCCTAAATACTTGATGACCGACGCCTGACTGACGAACACGCTGATGACGCCGGCAATGAAAAACGCCGGCAGCAGGCAAAGGATGACGTGCTCGCGCGCATACCATTTGGCGAGCGACAAGGCTTCATAGACCGCGCGATCAAAGCGTGCAGTTCCGACAGGCAAGTGATAGGCGACGAGAAATCCGATCACCAACCAGAAAAGTATTTTTAATTCTCTCTTCCAATCCATTTTTTTATCAATCCAATCTAAAGTATTTTCCAAATCCAATACACCCCGGCGAGCGCAACCAGCAGCCCGCAGGCGCGTTTGATCCATAAAATGGTACGGTTGCCTTGACTCCAGTTAAAATATCTCTGCAATTGAGTAGAGAGCGTACCGGTCGCAACGATAACACCGCAATGCCCGACGGCAAAGGCGAGCAACAGTGCAGAGGCGCCGAGCATATCGGTTTGACTGCGGGTAAAGACCACCGCCAGTACCGGCGCCACAAAGGCAAAGGTGCACGGCCCCAAGCCGATGCCGAACAGCATGCCCAACATCAGCGCCGACCACGCGCCGCCGCGGCTTTGCGGCAGCCGCAAAAGCGACCAGTCCAGACGGATCAAGTCCATCAGATAAGCGCCGAACAGTAAAAAGACGCCTGCGACGACGAGGTTGCCGATGCGCCCGAGATCGCCGATCATGCGACCGGCGGCGGCGGTGATCAGTCCGATGGCGGCGATGGAGACCATGATGCCGAGAGCAAACAGCAGCGACAAGGCAAAAGCACGCCGCGTTTTTTGCCCAGACTCTTGCGCCAGCACGCCGACCACCAGCGGGATGCTCGACAAATGGCATGGGCTGAGCAGAATGCTGAGCACGCCCCACAGCGCCGCCCCGACAAGCGCAATGCCGAAGGAGCGCTGCAAAAATTCGCTCGCGAACGTCAGCAGGGCCTCGATCATGATTTGGTCCGCGGCTTCAGGCCTTTTGCGGCGAGAACCTTGTCAATTTCCTCTTTGGCATAAAAGCCCTCATGGCGATGAAATTCCACGCCTTTATCATCGAGAAAAACCTGCGTCGGTATCAGGCGGATGCCGTATTGCTTTGCCGGTGCGGGATCTTTCCAAACGTCGTGGAAAACGATCTTGATCTGGTCGCCGTACTCTTCTTCAATCGCCTTCATCACCGGCTGCATGGCCTTACAGGGAATGCAATTGACCGATCCGAGTTCGATAAAAGTGACCAGCGCCTTAGATTCGCCGCCCGGTTTTGGGTCTTCTGCTTGTCCTCGCTCGCAGCCTCCCCAAAAGCCGATGGTTACAAAGAGCACAGACAGAATGTATTTTCTCATCCTATGCTCCCTTCAGCCATTTGAGGATTTCTTCGTCTTTGGGAATGCGTCCATAGGCCTTTACTTGCTCATTAATGACCAGTGCAGGCGTCATCATTACGCGATAGGCCTGTATCTTGGCCAAATCAGCTACCTTTTCGATGGTAACGTCAATGCGATTCTTTTCCGCCACTTCTTTAACTTTGGCCTCAAGGGCTTGACACTTGGGACAACCCATCCCCAATACTTTGACGACCATTGTAAACCTCCCTAATAAAGTTTCTTTTTAAAATACAAAGCGACATTCACCAGACAGATCAGCACCGGAACTTCAACCAACGGCCCGATGACCGCGGCAAAGGCTTCGCCGGAATTGATGCCGAAAACAGCTACGGCCACCGCAATCGCCAATTCAAAGTTGTTGGATGCAGCGGTAAAGGCAATGGTAGTTGAACGAGGATAATTCGCCTTGATGCGTTTTGCCATGAAAAAAGAGATCAAAAACATGAGGATAAAATAGATCAAAAGCGGTACAGCGATTCGCAGGACATCCAGAGGAAGCTGCACGATGATCTCGCCCTTAAGGGAAAACATGACGACAATGGTAAAGAGCAGCGCTATCAGCGTGATGGGCGAAATGCGCGGAATGAACCGGCCGTGATACCAGCTTTTGCCTTTCAGCTTAACCAGTATCAATTGGGTCAGCAGTCCGGCAAGAAAGGGAATGCCGAGATAAACAAATACCGATTCGGCTATTTGCCTCATGCTGATGTTTATGACGGCGCCGCTCATGCCGAAAAGCGGCGGCAATACTGTGATGAACAGCCAGGCAAAGACGGAATAAAAGAGCACTTGGAAGATTGAATTGAACGCTACCAATCCCGCTGCATATTCGGCGTCGCCTTTGGCCAGATCATTCCAAACGAGCACCATGGCGATGCAGCGCGCCAAGCCGATCAGAATCAGGCCGATCATGTAATGGGGGTAATGCGACAACATCAGGATCGCCAGGAGAAACATTAGAACAGGACCGATGACCCAATTCTGCACGAGCGATAAAACGAGAACACGCCAATCACTAAAAACTCGGCCCAACTCTTCATATCTGACTTTGGCCAAAGGCGGATACATCATTAGAATCAAGCCGACGGCAATGGGCAGATTGGTCGTGCCGCTGCTCATCGATTGCCAAAACAAGGCCGCTTTGGGAAAGAAATACCCCGTTCCCACACCGACGAGCATTGCGGCGAAAATCCAGAGCGTCAGATAGCGGTCGAGAAAACTGAGACGCTTTATCGTATTCATCTGTCAGGATTTCAGCTTTTGGTAAAGGGCGGAAAGTTTGGTTTGATAAGCGGCTTTAATCGTCGCTTCATCTTCGCCCAGAGGTTTGACTGGGATCAGGTCCATGACCTGTTCGGCCGTTAATTCGGATTGAAAAAGCGCTTTAGCAGCGGCATGGATCATGGCAGGCAGGGCTTGGTTCAATTCAGCATCGTCGAGTCCAAAGCTTTGACCCAACTCTTTGAGTACCTGCATTTGAAACCACAAATAGGTCGGCCCCATGGCGATCACCATCGCATAGCCTTCTATTTTTTCCTCAGCCACTTCAGGACAGGCTCCGAGCTTTTGGAACAGACCTAAATAACGGCCTTTTTCCGCGGCAGAAAACTCCAGGGGGAAAACGCAGGGATTGTAACCGGCATTCATAAAGGACGTGGCCAACGGCAGCATGCGAATCACGCGCTTAAATCCGAGAGCGCTGCTGATTTTGGCAAGGGTAAATTTAGGGGCCAGCGAGATCAGCGTCGCTTCCGGTTTGAGCGCGTTGCGAATCTCTTCCAAAACGCCCGGAATTGCAGGCGGATGAAGAGCGAGAAAAACGTCGTCCTGCGCGGCTGCTTCCAGGTTATTCGCTGCGGGAATAATCTGAGGATAAGCCGCCTTAAGATTGTTCAGCACTTCACTGTTTACATCACTGACAACAATCTTTTCCGGCAGCACGTCGGCGCGCCTAAATCCTTCGAGCAAAATGCGGGTCGCCCGACCACCGCCGATGAAACCCCAAGAACGTTGAGCCATAACCGCCTCCTTATCGTTCGAGACTTGAATAGAATTGAAAAAATTTTTCCTTAATTTCATCCCGAATTCGGCGAAACACCTCCAATACTTCTTCTTCGCTGCCGGTTGCCATAGCAGGATCTTCGAATCCGATATGCAGACGATGTTTGACCGAACCCAAAAACACGGGACAAGTTTCACGGGCATGATCGCAAACCGTAATGACGTAATCAAAGTCAATCGGCAGAAACTGTTCGACGGCTTTCGGATAGGAGTGGGATAAATCGATACCGACTTCGGCCATCACCTGCACCGCTTTGGGATGAACCCGCTCGGCCGGAGCCGTACCTGCCGAATATACTTCGAGTCGCGGATCGAACGATTTGAGCCACCCTTCCGCCATTTGGCTGCGGCAGGAATTGCCGGTGCAAAGAATCAGTATTTTCATGATATTGCCGTTTTTGGGTTTTCGATACTACAGATGGCGTTGCGGTCGACGTTCGCAGCGGCTTGTCGATCGATTTTTGCCGAAGGTTCCCGCTCCATGATTCGATCGATCAGAGCCAACAGCGTTTGCACCTCTTCAGCATTCGGGTCAGGATTGCGGGCATAATTGACCCACTTGCCCTCTTTGATATCGACAATGAATCCGGCGTCGCGCAAAATAGAAAGATGCTGCGAAACGGTAGAGATCGCCAGCTGCAGTACCTCGCGAATTTCGCACACGCATAACGGGCGAGCTTTGAGGATCCAAAGGATTCGCAAACGAGTGTTGTCGGCAATCGCTTTAAAGAGTTTTGAAATATCCCGCATCCTTCCATTCTTTCATTTCGTCATTTGCCGAAATATAGAAACAACGAATGACAAAAACAAAAAATTTTTTCACGGACGATCGTCAGCGCGATTTTTTGCGCAGGAATAGAGCCAAGGATACCCCGGCGACAAGTCCGGCCGTAAAAAGGATGACGGCGTCAAGCGTTCGCGCCGTACGGCCGACGACGGACAGCGTCGCGGCAGCAGCAACCACCAACGCGACCAAGAAAAGCGCAACGGCAATTCGCTTAGCAGGTCCCACGGCAAATTTCCTTTCTGATTGATCCAGGGATATAAATACCGAAAAATAGGGCATTATTCCCAAGATAATCCATGTCGGGTTTGGCCGTCCCCGTGAACGATAAATTTTTGCGTCGTCAGAGCTTCGAGACCCATGGGCCCGAAGGCGTGCAGTTTGGTGGTCGAGATGCCGATTTCGGCTCCCAGCCCCAGCTGTCCGCCGTCGGAAAAGCGCGAGGAGGCGTTGACCAATACCACCGAAGAGTTGACGCGGCGCAGGAATTCCTTGGCGTGCGCGTAATCGTTGGTAACGATCACCTCGGTGTGATCCGATCCGAAGCGTTGAATATGCTCGATGGCTTCTTCCAAACCGGAAACGACGCGCACCGCCAAAATCAACGCCAGATATTCAGCGGCGTAATCCTCTTCTGTAGCAGCAAGCATATCGGGAACGATGCGCCTTGCTTTTTCACAGCCGCGGAGTTCGACACCCTTTCGACGCATCACCTCGGCGGCCTTGGGCAGAAACGTTTCGGCAATCTGCTCATGGATTAGCAGCGTTTCCAAAGCATTACAGACCGCCGGTCGCGAGCACTTGCCGTCGACCAGGAGATCGATCGCCATGTCGACATCGGCGTTATAGTCGACGAATTGGTGGCAGACGCCTTTGTAGTGTTTGATGACCGGAATGCGGCTATGCTCGGCCACGAAACGAATCAAACCTTCGCCGCCGCGAGGAATGACCAGATCAATCTCATCAGTAAAGGTCAGCAGTTCTTTGATCGCCTCGCGTTCGATCGTCGGAATAAAAGTGATCGCGGCCGTCGGTTCACCCAAAGATCGCAAAACCTGATGCAAAACGTCGACAATTGCCTGATTGGAATGAAAAGCTTCGGAACCGCCGCGCAGAATCACGGCGTTTCCGGATTTAAGGCAAAGAGCGGCGGCATCGGAGGTGACATTGGGTCTCGCTTCATAAATGATGGCAATCACGCCGAGGGGAATGCGTTGATAGGAAACCTGCAGGCCGTTGGGACGGCGCCAGGTTTTGGTGATTTCGCCGACCGGGTCGGGCAGCGCGGCAATTTCGCGAACGGCTTCGGCCATGGCCCGCAGGCGCTCCCCGTTTAGCAGCAGCCGATCGATCATTGCTTCTCTCAAGCCGTTCAGACGCGCCGTCTCAATGTCCTTTGCATTGGCGGCAAGGATCGCGCCTTCGTTGTTCACGAGCGCCTCGGCTATGCCGTTCAGCAGCCGATTCTTTTTTACGGTCGGCCATTGTGCTGTAATTTTTGCCGCAGCGCGGCAAGCGGCGGCAAGTTCACGCAGAGTGTTATTTGAATTTTTTATCATCCTCCCTCCTTCCTCTTTCAAATCCGCCGGTCGGATTGGCTTGCATCAACACCAGATCGTTGCGGTGCACCACCTCTTCGGCGGTGATGTAACCTAAAATGGAAAGAATCTCGTGCGACTTTCTGCCCATGATTCGGCGCAGGTCATCCGTTTCGTATTGGCAGAGTCCTTTGGCAATATATTCTTTTTGTTGGGAATAGATATCGACAAAATCCCCCGGTTTGAAGCGGCCCTGCACATCCACAATTCCGGAGGGCAGCAGCGAGGCGCCTCCGGTCAACAGAGCCCGCTTGGCGCCGTCGTCGATGATCAGTACGCCCTTGCTGCGCGCCGTGTGCAGCATCCAATGCTTTTTGGCGGTAATCGGCGACCGAACGCGCTGAAAATAGGTGCCCGGGCACTCGCCTGAAGAAAGAGCGGCAAAGGCTTCCTGTTTTGTACCGTTAAAAATGATCGTATCGATGCCGCGCAGCGCCGCTTTTTCCGCCGCCTGCAGTTTGGTGATCATGCCTCCGGTTGATACGCCGCTGCCGCGTCCGCCTGCCAGAGCATAGATCGAAGCATCGATCCTTTCCACAAAAGAGATCAACTGGGCATCGGCATATTGCTTGGGGTCTTTGTCGAACAGCCCGTCGATGTCAGAGGCAATGAGCAGCAGATCGGCTTCGGCCAATACGGCGACGTAAGCGGCCAAATTGTCGTTATCGCCCACGCGCAGCTCATCGACGACGGTGGTGTCGTTTTCGTTGATGATCGGCAGAACTTGGCGTTCGAGCAGCTCCATCAGCGTATTTTTGGCATTGACAAAGCGCCGTCGTTCCTTGAGATCGTCAAAGGTCAATAAAAGCTGCGCGCAGGGAAAGTCAAAGTATTTGCTCCAATGCGTCATCAGCAGCGGCTGTCCGACCGCAGCCAGCGCCTGCTTTTCGCGAATCGTCAATGGCTTGCTGACACGGGAAAGCACGGACAGTCCCGCCGCTACAGCGCCGGAGCTGACCAAAATGATTTCCTTGCCCAAGGCCCGACATTGGGCAATAAATGCGGCAATGTGGATGGTATTTTCGTTGGAAACGCGGCGGCCTTCGGGCGCCACCAGCGTGCTGCCGACCTTGAGCACCGCCCGTTTCCATGACGGTAATGGAACCATAACAATCTTTATAATTGGGAGATAAGCTGAAAGGCGCTGCCGTGTCGGCAGCGCCCGAAGCAATATAGTATTTTTTCGCTATTTTAGCAAAACCAGCTTGAGGGTCTTTTGATAGTCGGCGGCTTTGAAGCGGGCGAAATAGACACCGGTACTCTGGTCGTCGGCGTGCCAATTCACCGTGTGCTCTCCGGCAGGGTATAGATCATTTGCCAGTTCCGCAACCTGCCGACCGAGCGAGTTATAGACAACGAGATTCACCCTGGCAGCGCGCGGCAGGTAAAACCGCAGAGTCGTAACGGCATTGAACGGATTGGGATAGTTGGGAGCAATTCGAAATGCAGTCGGTATCGCCGACTCGTCGTTTTCTTCGACAGGACTGGCCGCATCGTCGGCGCGTGGTGAGCCGTGAATTACAGCCGAAGCGGTCCAATAGTCGGCGTTGTTCGGATCGCCGCTCGGACGAGCCAAGCGCGCAACCAGCGACTTGCCTTTTCCGTCTGCTTCCGTCGGCCAGGGCTCTTTATCGTTGTATTTGAAATTCAATACGGTATCGCCGGCGGCGGAAACAAGCGTTATTCGTTCGCCGGCGTTGCTCAGGTTGCCTTCGTATTGGCCGTCGGCTGAAAAACCGTAGCGCAGTTTAAAGTATTCGGCGCCGGAGCATAACACAATAAAGCCGCCCGGCGGTAATAGGGTTTGCGGCGGGAATTGATAATGGATTCCTTTGACGAATTGTGCGCCCGTCAGGTTGAGGGGGGTGCCGCCGATATTTTTCAACTCGATAAACTCGAACAGATCGCCGTCGAGGGTATCCGATCCGGCGATATGCGGCAGAGGATGATAGTGCAGTTCCGTAACGCGCAGGCTGCTCAAATCCTCATGCACCGCCAATAGAATTTCATCCACGGCGCTCCATTCATTATTAAAGAGTACCCGCGCCTTGACCCAGGTGGTCTGATAAATCGGAATCGGTGCCTTGTATTCCAAAGCCGATGCCGACAACAAACCGCTGCTCTTTTCGTTTACGGCGGCCGTCAATTCCGGCAGGATGAGAAAATCCGAACTGGTTGTGGAAACGTTCAAGGCATGAATCGCCAGCAGATTGACGCCGGCGCGAAGAAGGCCGACCCGATCGGTCAGATCGAATGTTTCCGGCTGCTCGGCCTCGTGGTTTCCCGTGGCAGCGGAATTCCACTGCAGGTCGGCCGGAGCGTTGACCTCAAGGACTTTAATACCATTAAGATAAACGACAAAACCGTCGTCATAAAGAACGCTCAAGCTTAGGCTCGTAAAGAGGGGCAGATCAGCTGCTTGAACGACGAAAGGGATGCGCAACAGACAACTGGTGTTGGGTGTCGTCGTGTTGCTTTGATGCATATATTTGGCGACATCCAGCTTGATATAGCCTTCATAGCCGGTTTCTTTTTCATAGCCGACGCCGCCGGGAAGACCGCTGCAGAGCTCCCAATCCGAATGATCAAAAGCCGGATCGCTTCGCCAGGAAGGCGGCACGGCCCCCTTGGGTACCAGGACGCGCTTCGGCGTTGTGCGAGAGATCAAATTGACCCAACGCACTCCTCCCTCGGCAAAAGGATTGTGCGGATCCTGGCCGTCGAGCGTATAGTAAATCTTTCCACGCGGCGAGGACATGGTCAGTTGAAAGCCTTTCTCGACCGTGCGGCTGCGGGTATTAAAAAGCGGCGGATCAAAATTGGGGTACCAGCCTTTGGCTTTGAACTGCTTTAATACGATTTCCGACCGACGCGGGAAATATTCGTTGACCAAATAATTGACTTCGTTCATCCATTCGATGTCGCGGGTGTAGGGAGGTTTACGCAGAACATCTCCCCAGCGCGCCGACTCGGCAATGATGGCGTTGTCGATTTGCTGCTTACGGTACAGAAGGCGCTCTATATTGCGTTCGGGAGTCAATGCTCCATTGTTGAAAAAGTGTTTGTAGACGCGATCGGCAAAACGAAGACGGTACTCGGCATTGGCGGTCAACTGCTGATGCAGCCATTGGGGATTGAAATGCTCCTGCTGTTCTCCGGCGGGAAAAGGCCCCGTGCGATCTTCATTGACATTGAACAGGGTATGCTCGGCATCGTGACGAAAGAACTTGAATCCGTCCGGATTGACTCGATTATAGATTGCCCAAAAATTGTTCGGCCGCACATTGCCGAGAAACTCGCTGATCGGCGCGTCGAAATCGCCGACAAAGTAAGTGTTGATCATATAGTCGATCAAATTGTCGACATCGAGATATTTGGGATAAGACGGGTTGCGTGTGCCGTCCGGATTGAGTCCCTGCACGCGAAAATAGGCGGCATTGTCGGAAAAGCCTTTTTTGGCGAGCGCCCATAAGGCATTCCATGCGTCCAAGGTCCCGTTTGCCGCTTCGATCACATAAGGTCGTCCGTACCCGGCATCGACTTTGACGGCGTCGTAATCTTCGGGATTGCCGCCGAAATAGCGGGCGGCAAAATCAGCCTCCGAGCGCTCCTGCGTATAAAAAAGCCCCCAATAGGTGCCGTTGATGTACAAATGATAGTAGCGGCTACGGGTGTAGGGTTGGCCCATGTCGCGCTGCAGATCGCGCGAAAAGAGATCGCGAAGAAGCGTGTTACGTTCCGCGCCGCCGTCTTTGCTGCCGGCACCGTAAGCCCAAGAATAGTTTTGTGAAGTCGCCAGATCGATCTGATCGAACTTGTCGACCCCTTCATTCCCGAACAAAGGATGGTTTAAGGTTCCCTCGCCGTATTCTTTGCGGAAGAAATAGCGAAAGGCGTGTTTTCGGTTGGAACCGACTCGACTGTAGCCGCCGCGGATGCGCACGCCGCAGTTGATATGAAAACCGTCGGAGCCGTCCGGATTGAGGAGCTCAATCGAGCACGGCCGTTCCCACTCGATACCCCGTTGAACAGCGTTGACGAAAATGCCGGTTGCGGGATTGAACAGATCCTCCAGATCCATCACCATGGAGATCGAAGGGATGTCGAGCAGTGCGGCTTCCATCTTGTTGCGATACCGCGAGTTGGTGTATACGGACGGATCCATGCCGTAATCCATCAACTGGCCGTTGACGGAACTTCCATGCGGCGGCCATTTAGGGCCGGGGCGCTGCCCGTCCGGTGAAAGCTCGGTGACCAGCTTGGCAAAAAGATAGGTGTGGGTGACCATGTTCGTGACCGGCTGATTGTTGAGCACGGCGATCGCGCGCACGCACACACCGGGCGCCCGATCGCGATTCGTTGTATTGCGCGGATCGATGCGTACAACGGCAGGCGATTTGGCCGATAGAGCGCTTTTGCTGGTCAACGGATCCTCACCGTTGAACGTGTACTTGATCGTCGCCCCTTCCACAGGCGAGGTAATGGTTACATCTAAAGGATTTTCGTAAAACCCCCTGGGCGGATCGAACGTCAGCTTTTTGCTTTGCGCCGACGCTGAAAATGCAGTAATAATCAGCATCAGGTATGCGCTGTAGGTCTTCATGATTCCTCTCTTTTTGCCGTTTGCATCTGTAGGGTCTGCGCAGAGGCGACTTGATGCCTTTTTGCAGGTAGTGAGGTTGTGTTGAAATTGACCGAATCTCAATAATAGCGCCAGTACCGGCGCATGAGCACCACCGTGGCGCTCGAACAAAAGTCCATGACTTGCTGCAGAGTTGAAAAGCCCTTTGTTGGGCTTTTTGCCTTGACCGCCGTTCGATTCGGGGTATCGAAGGGATAGACGCCGTACCGACGTACGGCAAATTCCGGCGGAACCATTTTAGGGCTGCGGCTCATGGTAAGACCGGCGGTCAAACCGTTCTTTCGGCAACACTGGGCAACACGAACATCAACGCGACCGAAAGGATAGGAAATGACCGAGCTGCAGGTGCCTAAACGCGACTTTAACAAAAAACGCGCCAAATTGATCTCTTGTTCCAACTCCTCATCATTGAGGCTGCAGAGATCCTTATGCGTCAAGCCGTGGATGCCGATCTCCCAATCGGCTTTGGCCAGCGCTTCAATCTGCCGCCAGTCCATCAGTTTAGCGCGCTGTCCCGGGAGCCTGACATCCCATACATTCCATTGGCCGGTAAAGGCGGGATTGACAAAGACGCTTGCCTTGATTCCTTCAGTCTGCAGAATGGGAAAAGCGTGCAAAAAAACCGATTCGTAGCCGTCATCGAACGTCAAAGCCGTTTGTCCCGAAGGCAAGCCCTCCGCGACAAGCTCGCCGACGGTCCGAATCTGTAAATCGGCGCGCAAAATGGCTTTGATTTGGCGCGCAAAGAGTTTAGGGGTGATGTTGGTCACCCCCAAACTGAAACGCGGATCCACACGGTGATAAACCAGGATGCCCATGCGGCCTAGGCAACAGCTTTATCCAAAGGAACGTAGGGCAAATCGAAAGCCTCGGCCACGCCCTTGTAAGTTACTTTTCCGTTGATGATGTTGACGCCTTTAGCCAGGCCAATGTTTTTCAACAGTTTTTCCGGAATCAACCTGCCCTTTTCATCGATCATCTCGGTGATTTGCAGCGCATAAGGCAACGTCGCGTTGGTCAAGCCGATGGTCGAGGTTCGAGGTACGGCACCGGGCATGTTGGCTACGCCGTAATGTATGACGCCGTCCACCACATAAGTGGGATTCTCGTGCGTGGTCGGATGAATCGTTTCGACGCAGCCGCCCTGATCCACCGCCACATCGACGATCACCGCACCCTCCTGCATCAGCTTGAGCATGTCGCGGGTAATCAGATGCGGCGCTTTGGCGCCCGGCAGCAGCACCGCGCCGATCACCAAATCGGCTTGCGGCAGGACTTGACGAATGTTATAGGGACTGGACAGCAGCGTAGTCACATTCTTGGGCATGACGTCGTCAAGATAACGCAGCCGGTCGAGATTAATGTCCAAAATGGTGACATTGGCACCCATGCCGGCGGCGATCTTGGCGGCGTTGCTGCCGACGACGCCTCCGCCCAAGATGACCACGTTTGCCGGTTTCACGCCGGGAATGCCGCCCAGCAGCAGGCCGCGGCCGCCGAAAAATTTTTCCAAATACTTGGCCCCTTCCTGGACCGCCATGCGACCGGCCACCTCGCTCATCGGCACCAGCAGCGGGAGTGAGCCGTCGGCTGCCTCGACCGTCTCATAGGCGATGCACGTCGCACCGGAGGCGATCATTGCCTCGGTCAGCTCGCGCGAGGCGGCAAAATGGAAATAAGTGAACACGATGTGATCCCTGCGGATCAAAGGATACTCTTGCGGCAGAGGTTCCTTCACTTTCATTATCATTTGCGCCTGGGCATAGACATCTGCCGCCGTGGGCACGATCTTGGCCCCGACTTGACGATAAGCGTCGTCGTTAAAACCGCTGCCTTCTCCCGCCCCTTTCTCGATGAGAACCGTATGGCCGCGTCGCGCCAAAATTTCCGCACCGGCAGGGACGACGGCGATGCGATTCTCATTCGCCTTGATTTCCTTGGGCACTCCGATGATCATGGTAACCTCCACTCGTATAGGATTATGGCAAAACTACGGTAATGTTGGTGTTTCCCTCTTTAAAAAGATCCCGAACCATCTCTGTGACTTGGCAGGTTGTTACCGCATGGATGGAATCAATAATTTCATCGACTGTAAGGTGCGGCAGCTTGTAGGATTCGGTTTCGGCAATCTTTTTCAAACGACGGCCGGGGCTTTCCATGCCTATGATCAAATGACCGCGGACCTGGGCTTTGGCTTCCTCGAGCTCCTTTTCCGATAAATCGCCGTCTTTAATTTTTTCGATTTCCTCCTTCAGCAGTTCGATCGAGCGGTCGACTTTGGCCTTGTCGCAGGCTAAATAGGCACCGAATACGCCCGTATCCTGCATCAAATCGGCAAATGTGTAAACCGAATAGGTAAACCCGTATTTTTCGCGGATGTTTTGAAACAGGCGCGAGCTCATGCCGCCGCCCAGCAAAGCATCGAGCAGAGCGAGCGCATATTTGCGCTCGTCGTCGATGCCGAAGGTGCGCGCCCCATAGCAGATATGGGCCTGATGAATGCTCGCCAGCCGATGCGGCACATAAGGCAGAGGCGCCTTCATGAGGCCGTTGCGTCGAGAACTTTTTTCCGCAGCCGGAAAATCGGCAAATGCTTTTTCGACAAGCTCGACGAATTGTTCATGCTCTACCAAACCGGCCGCCGCGGCGACAATGTTTTCCGGCGTGTAATTACGCTGCTTAAAGTCCGCCAGATCGCCTCGCGAAAACGCTTTGACGGTCTCCGGCCTGCCGTAGACAAACAGCCCCAATGGATGATCGGTAAAGATGTTTTGGTAGAAATAGTCGAATACGAGCTCTTCCGGATCATCGAACGACTCGGCCATTTCGGCCAAAACGACCTGCTTTTCGAGCTCTATATCCTGCGGATCGAACTTGGGGAACAGTATAAGATCGGCCAGAACGTCGACTGCGTAAGCCAGATCTTCGGCCAAAATGTGGGCGGTGTAGGAGGTGGTTTCTTTGCCTGTCGAGGCGTTGAGGGCGCCGCCGCGCGACTCCAAACAGGCGGCGATTTCGCGGGCGCTGCGGTGCAGCGTTCCTTTGAACAGCATGTGCTCAATAAAGTGGGCAATGCCGTTGTTTTCCGCCGTTTCGTCGCGGGAGCCGGCCGCCACCCATAAACCGACCGCTGCGGAACGAACGAACGGCATCCGTTCGCTCACCACGCGGATGCCGTTGTCCAGTTTAGTTATTCGGATCAGGTCTTCCTTGACGTCCTCGGATCGTTCCTGCATACGCGCATATGCGCCTTTACGGCAGCAGTACCTTTCGATTGAGATCCATTTTGCCGTCGGGCTCGAGCGCCATGAGCTTGACTTCCACGGTGTCGCCGACCTTGAGCACATCCTCGACGCGGTTGATGCGCTCCTTGGCAATGTTGGAAATGTGCAGCAGACCTTCTTTACCGGGTAAAATTTCGACAAAAGCGCCGAAATTCATGATGCGTTTGACTTTACCCACGTAGACCTGGCCGACTTCCGGCTTAGCGACGAGCGCCTTGACCATGGCCAAAGCTTGCTCGCCCTTTTCCGCGTCGGTGTGGGCGATCGTCACGGTGCCGTCGTCCTCGATGTTGATGACGGCGCCGGTTTTATCCTGAATCTCGCGTACGGTCTTGCCGCCGGGCCCGATGATCGTGCCGATTTCCTCTACAGCTACGCGGGTGGTCAGGATGCGCGGCGCATATTTGGACAGGCTTTCGCGCGGTCCTGGCAGCGCCTCGGCCATTTTATCCAGGATAAAGAGCCGAGCCTTGCGCGCCTTTTCGAGCGCCTCGGCCATGATCGCCGTTGAGATGCCCTTGATCTTGATGTCCATCTGCATGCCGGTGATGCCCTCGCGACTGCCGGCGACCTTGAAATCCATATCGCCCAAATGATCTTCATCGCCCAAAATGTCGGTCAAAATCGCCACCTGGTCGCCTTCCTTGATCAATCCCATGGCAATGCCGGCAATGTGCGTCTTGACCGGCACGCCGGCATCCATCAGCGACAGCGAACCGGCGCAGACCGTGGCCATCGAAGATGAGCCGTTGGACTCTAGTACGTCGGAGACGACGCGAATGGTGTAGGGGAACAGGCCGTCTGCAGGAATGGACGGCTTGAGTGAGCGCTCGGCCAAATTGCCGTGTCCGATTTCGCGCCGGCTGGTGCCGCGAATCGGCTTGACCTCGCCGGTCGAAAAGGGCGGAAAGTTGTAATGCAGCATATAGTTCTTGAAATACTCGCCGCTCAGTCCTTCGATGATCTGCTCGTCCATTTTGGTGCCGAGCGTGGTGGCGGCGAGCGCCTGCGTCTGGCCGCGGGTAAAGAGCGCCGAACCGTGCGCCCGCGGCAGCACGCCCACTTCGATGGAGATCGGCCGGATGTCGTCCAGGCCGCGGCCGTCGAGGCGGCGTTTTTCTTCCAACACCATGCGGCGCATCATCGCCTTTTCGTCATCATGAATGATCTGCTTGATCTGCCGCTCCTTTTCCGGAAACTCTTCGGCGAGCTGTTCAATAACCTCCGCAGTCAAGTCGTTCAGCGCTTTGCTGCGCTCCTTCTTTTCCGTAATGCGCAGCGCCGCTGCCAAACGATCGCCGTAGATCGCGCGGACCCTCTGCGTCAGTTCGCTCAGGTCTTCGGCCGGCGGCAGTTCCATCTTCGGCTTGCCGACCTCGGCGATGAGTTCCTTCTGCAGCGCGATCAGCTTTTTGATTTGCTCATGGCCGAATTCCAGCGCCGCCAGCATGTCCGCTTCGCTTACCTCTTCAGCTTCACCTTCGACCATGATGATCGAGTCTTCGGAAGCGGCGATGACGATGTCCATGTCGCCGGCATTGCGCTGCTCAAACGTCGGATTGGCAATGAACTCGCCGTTGATGCGTCCCACGCGTACGCCGGCGATCGGCCCGGCAAAGGGAATATCGGAAATGCTGAGCGCTGCGCCGGCGCCGGTAATGCCGAGCACATCGGCATCGTTTTCGCCGTCCGCAGAAAGGACCATCACCATAATCTGCACTTCATTGAAAAAACCCTCAGGAAAGAGGGGACGAATCGGCCGATCGATCAAGCGCGCCGCCAATACCTCCTGATCCGATGGGCGACCCTCGCGCTTGATAAATCCCCCGGGAATTTTCCCTGCCGCATACGCCCTTTCTCGGTATTCTACCTGCAGGGGAAAAAAGTCCTGATCAGGAGTCGGCTGTTCGGCGGCGCAGGCCGTAGCCAGAACCATAGTTTCGCCGAACTGCACCAGCACCGCACCGTTCGCCTGTTTGGCCACGCGCCCGGTCTCGATGCTGAAAGGACGGCCGGAAAATTCGATTTCTTTTTTGTGAATCATTTTACCTCCAATTGGTCATTAAGGATCACCCAATATCAGCCGATACGGCAGGACGGCGCAGCCCGATCATTGCGCAGGCGTACTCTCTGTCTGCGCTTTGACTTCGCTGATGTCGTCCAGCTTGGGTGTCCATGTTTCTAAAACTTTTTTATCGACAAGATAAAGGGCCGGCTGGTCCGCGAGTTTCGCATAGATCAGATCTCCTTCGACCTTGCCGAGCGCAATATCCATAACCACCTTGTCGTTTTGATAAAATTTAGCGCGAACTTGGGGCGAATTCAAGCCGGAAACCGCCGGAGACACCGGCTGATCGACAAATTTCTTGACTTCAAGATCCGCCGCCTCGCGAACGATGGACGACATTTTCCAGCTTTTACCTTCGCGACGTTCAGGCTGTTCCACCGTCCAAGTGCCGGAAGTATCCTTGGAACAAACAATCGTCTGTCCGTGGAATTCCAATTCGAATTTAGAGACATCGGTGGAAGCGAATTTTGCCAACTTTTTATCGCGCAGATCAAAGAGAGTCGGATTCAATACCGATACGAAGGAAGAATCGACCAGGAAAACCATCGGCCGCGACTCGTCGCGCGCATAGTATTTGTCCTCGGTTGCTTTGCCGATCAGCAGCGTTTTGCGCGCCAAATTTTCCCCCAGCGCCAGCTCGACGCGTACTTTCGGCGCATCGAGGCCGTAGGACTTTAAATCTTCCGCCTGTTCGACGACGATGCTCCGCATCCGTTCGCTCTGCAGCCGGTTGATCACCTTTTCCACTTCAGATTTGTCGGCTGCGGCCTGGATGGGCGAGGTGATTTTCCACTCGCCGCCTTGTTTCTCCAGAGCGAAACGACCGTGGCGATTCTGCAGCTGCAGACTGCGCACCTGAAACGTCTCGAAACCCAAAACGGCTTTATTGCGCAGGTCAAAAAGCGTTTTTTCAGCCTGCGTCCTAACCCACGTAGAGGTCAAAAACACATCCGGCGAGCCGCTCAAGCGGGCGAACACGTAGCTGCCGGTGGGCGAATCGTCGCCGATATAAAGCGTGTCGATGCGCGATGCGCGTGCAAGCACGAGCGTGTGAAGCGGCGGCTGCAGACCGAATACCGAATACTCGCTCGGATCGCTCGAGATGATCCGCTCCTTGCGCGCCGATTTAACCGAATTAATGAGCGTCTCGATGGCGCTCTTGTCCGCCTCGGTCTGCACCGGCTGCGTGATTCGCCAGCTCAGGCTGTCCTTCACCGCCTCGATGCCGCTCTGCAGAAGCGCCACGCGCTGTATGTCGCCGGTTTCGAATTCGAGCACCTTTTCTTCGCTCTTTTTCGTTTCTTCACGGCGTTTGTCCTGCTTGTTCATCAATACAACGCCGCCAATGCCGATCGCCAAAATTACCGCCAGAATGAGTGTATTCTTGAACTTCATATTGATCTCCCAATTTGAAGAGCGCGTCCGTTTTCAGCTTTTTGCATCCTCAATTGAGAAAACCTTCTCCTTTGCAAAAAGAGGCGGCTCCCGATGAGGAGCCGCCCGAGATAAGGGTTATTTTCTGCGCTTGGTATAGACGTAAACGCCGGTGCCGAAGCATGCCAGCGGCAACAAAATGACTCCCACCCACAGCATCAGCTTGGACTGCTGAGCGGTGAGGCTAAGCCGGCGATTCTCCGGATCGCGCGGTCGGATGCTCACCAGATCTTCTTCTTCCGCCAGCCAGTTCAGCACGTTCATGAACAGGTTGCCGTTGGCCTGGAAGTTAAAGTAGCCGTTCATGGCAAAGTCCGAATCGCCGAAAACGGCCAGGCGCGTCTTGACCTCGCCGAGACCCAGGTTGTACTGATCGTTGACTGCAGTCGGTTTTTCCGCCGCTTTTTCGGCGACGGTGAGAATCGACAGCGGACCCATCTGATCGACGCCGGGGTTATAGCCGACCTGAGCGCCCATGCGCAGCGGCGTGGTCTCGCCCCAGCTGCTGCTGCTCGTCTTGGCAATTTCGGTAACCGTAACGTCACCCGAGACATCATCTTTGCGCGACACGGAGCGGGCTTCCGAGAAAAGCGTCATCATGCCTTGAAAGCCTTCCGAGATCGTGTGCTTTTCGTAATTGGTCACGATCGGCATGATGGGCCCGGCGCCGAACAGTTGACCGACCGGCGACAGCTCGACGATAAAGTTGTTGTCGACGCGGATGCCGTACTGGGCCGCCAACTCGCCGTAACTCGAAGGCGATTCCGGATCGAGCATCATCAACAGCTTGCCGCCGCGCTTGAGGTACGCTTCGATCTTGCTGCGTTCGGGCGGCAGCAGATCGGTCTTGGGACCGGCAATGATCAACAGCGCGCAATCGGAAGGAATCGAGTCGGGCGGCTGAATCAAGAGGATTTTTTCCACCTGGTAATTCAGCTCGTCGATGGCCGCCTTGGCTTTGCTCAGGCCGTCCTGCTGCGTATTCTCATAATCTTTTTCGCCATGGCCCGTCGTGAAATAGATCTTTTTCACGCCTTCGCGGGTGACTTTGATGATGGCGTTGGTCAGTTCCTGCTCCGAAACGGTGTTGATCTTTTCCTGCTTGTCGCGACATTCGACGACGATGGTGTTGTAGGTCTTGATGCCGTAGCGTTTGGCTTCGACCGGCTTTTTATCGGGATCGATGAATTCATAGCTCAGCCGCTGCGAAAAGTGGCTGTATTCGGTCAACAGTTCGCTCAGCTGTTTCTCTTCGCCCGACTTGAAAAAGCCGATGACTTTGACGTCTGCCTTGAGGTTCTTCAGCACCTTACGCGTCTGTTCGGAGAGGCTAAAGACCTTGGCTGCGGTGGCATCATAGCGATACGAGAAACGGTTGGCAAAAATATTGATGACGACTAGGATGCCGAGCAACAGCAGGATCATCATGGCCGCATTGCTGCCGAATTTGGCTGAACGGCTCGACAGCCCCGTCTTGATGGCTTCGAAACGAAGGATGACGAATGCAATCAAAAGGACGAGTCCCAAACCCAGGAGCACGCCCACGGCGATGTTGATTTTAGTATAGATCGAATAAACGACCAGTCCGATGAAAATGGACAGCAGGCCCAGGAGTCCGATGAGAGAAGCATATTTTTTCATCATCTTCCCCTCCATCTCGACGATTCAATGGACACGTAGGAAAGAAAGAGTCCCATAAAGATAAAGCTGAGATAGAACACGATATGCTTGGTGTCGAGCACGCCTTTGGCGAAATCGTCGAAATGTTCGATCAGCGAAAAGTTGGTCAGCAGCTCGCCCAAGTTGGGACTGACGAATCCGGACACCCAGCCGATCGCCCAGAAGAAGAGGATAAAGACGAACGAGCTTACAGCGGCGATGATCTGGTTGTCCGTCAGAGTCGAGAAAAAGAGGCCGAAGGAAAGATAAGACAAGCCGAGGAGAAAGAGTCCCAGATAGCCGGTGAGCACCGAACCGACCTCCGGCTTGCCGTAGAGAAAGAGAAACAGAACAAAAAGGGCCGTGCCCGCCAGCATCACCAGATAGAGCAGGGCGGCCGCGGTGAATTTGCCCAAAATCGCCTGCGTGTTGGTCACCGGCGAGGTCATGAGCAGCTCGATGGTGCCGGTGCGTTTCTCTTCAGAGTAGAGGCGCATGGTCACCAAAGGCAGGAAAAAAAGCGCGAAAAGGCTCATATTATGCAAAATCGGCCGAATCGCCATCAGGTTGACGTTTAGATTCGGCGGCGCCATTCGGTAATATTGCGCCTGCATATCGTAGCGCAGGCAGAGCTGCACAAAATTCGATACAATCAGGTAAAAGAAAAGTCCGGACAAGGCGATAAACAGGCCGATCACGACATAGGCGACCGGCGAAGTGAAATAGGACTTTAATTCTCTATGCAAAATTGCGGCAAAGTTTCTCATTGCTTCACGCCCTCCTCTTTGGTGGTCAGTTGCAGGAACACATCTTCGAGGCTGACGTCCTCAGCTTTGAGTTCATACAAAGGCCATTGCTGGGAAACGATGAGACGCGCCATTTCGGGGCGCAGATCCTTGTCGTGGGTGCTTTCCAAAAGCAGGGCTGTGTAATCGCCGCCGTCTTTTTGGCGACTGATGCTGCGCACGCCGGGCAGCTGCGACAGCTTTTCGCTGACCGCCTCGAAAGGTGCATCGACAATCACCGAATAACGGTGCGCGCCGCTGTGTTTGCGGGTCAGGTTCTCGGTGCTGTCTTGAGCGACGATGCGGCCTTTGTTGATGATGATGACGCGCTCGCAGGTCATGCTGACTTCCGGCAGAATATGCGTGCTGAGAATGATCGTGTGCGAACCCGCGAGGCTTTTGATCAACTGCCGGACTTCGATGATCTGATTGGGGTCCAATCCGACGGTCGGCTCGTCGAGAATCAGCACCTCCGGATTGTGCACGAGCGCCTGGGCCAGTCCCACGCGCTGTTTGTATCCTTTGGAAAGATATCGGATTACCCGATCGGCAACGTCGGCGATCGCCGTCTTTTCCATGGCCTGCTTGACGGCCTGTTTCCGATCCACCGGCGATACGCCCTTGATTTTGGCCACAAAATCCAAAAAATCCTTGACGCGCATTTCCTGATAGAGCGGCGGATTCTCCGGTAAATAACCGATGCGCTTTCGAACCTGCATGGACTGTTCATGCACGTCAAAGCCGGCAACGGTCGCGGTTCCAGAAGTGGCCGGCAAAAAGGTGGTCAAAATGCGCATGGTGGTCGTCTTGCCGGCCGCGTTCGGGCCGAGAAAGCCGACGATTTCGCCCTTCTCCACCTCAAAAGAGACATCTTGAACCGCACTGACATTACCAAAGAACCGCGATACATGTTGCACTTGGATCATGGAATAGACCTCCTTTCATGAATGGGCCAGGCAACAGAATCGGCTTTTGGTATCCAAACTATCGACGGATGCCTAATTTTTCGATGAGAGCACGATATTCGTTGATATCCTGATTTTTCAGATAGTTGAGCAGACGGCGGCGCTTGCCGACCATCTTGAGAAGACCGCGGCGCGAATGATGATCCTTGGGATGCGCTTGAAAGTGCTTGGTCAGGTCATTGATGCGCGCAGTCAGCAGTGCGATCTGCACCGCAGGGCTGCCGGTATCCGACGGGTCTTTGCCGTACTCGGCAATCAGGGCAGCCTTTTGTTCCTTGGTCATCGTCATTAGGGAATTCCTCCTTGTTCCAA
The DNA here is from genome assembly GCA_034505495.1 of candidate division KSB1 bacterium. Classification (NCBI taxonomy): domain Bacteria; kingdom Pseudomonadati; species Candidatus Zhuqueibacterota bacterium. Next base: position 21,274 of record JAPDQV010000037.1, read on the forward strand.
TACAGTTATGGCTTGTTTTACGTCCAAATCAATTTGCTCGGCCAGTTCCTGCGGCGAATCGAACTTTTGATCCTGCCGCAGAAAATGGTAAAAGTGTATTTCCAATTCGCGACCGTAGAGATCGCCGGAATAGCCGGGTATATGGACTTCGGCGACTTTTTCGGTGCCGTCGAACGTCGGCCGAACGCCCACATAGGTGGCCGAATTGAGCAGTCTGCCGCCGAGTTGGACCCGGGTAGCATAGATCCCCTCGCGCGGCATCAACTTGTAACGCGAAGAGGGTCTGAGGTTGGCGGTCGGGAAACCCAGCTTTCTGCCCCAGCCGGCGCCCTCTACAACTCGACCTTTGAATGAATAGGGCCGACCGAGCAGAACCGCGGCACGTTCAACCTGTCCTTCGCTCAGCGCGCGGCGAATGGCCGTGCTGCTGACGGGAATACCGTCGATCGTCAACGGCGGCACAACCTGGACAGCAAAACCGAGCTCCTGCCCCAGGCGTTCGAGCAGCTCCGGGGTACCCTCTTTGCCGCGTCCGAACATATGATCCGCGCCGACCACAACCTTTTTGGCGCCCCAGCGGCCGACCAGATCACGACGGACAAACTCCTCAGCGGGCGTGTCCGCAAAGACAAGCGTAAAGTTGGCGACGATCAAATAGTCCACGCCGAGCGACTTGAGCACTGCGATTTTTTCTTCGATGGTCGTCAACACACCGATCTTTTCGCCTTCCTGCGGCGCAAACACCAATTTCGGCGGCGGCTCAAAAGTGACGACCGCCGAAGCGATGCCCATGGCTTTGGCGTCGCTTACGACTCCCCTGATCACTTCCTGGTGGCCGCGGTGCACGCCGTCAAATGTACCTACCGTGATGACGGTGCCGCGCGACGGCACGCGCTCTGTCAAATTCCAAATGATCTTCAAACTCTGCTTCCACTTCTGTATTGGCTTTCAAGTGCCTCAATCGAGAGAGCATCCTCGATCTTGAAGGGACCGATACGCGTGCGCGTCAGGCGTTTCAAATAGCCGATCTCTCCCAAAGCATAAGCCAGATCGCGCACCAGCGAGCGAATGTACACGCCTTTTGAGCAAACTGCCCGCAAATGCAGCCGGGGCCAGGCCGATTCCAAAAGCTCCAGCGCATAAATCGTCACCCACCGTTTGGGCAATTCGAACGGCACGCCGCTGCGCGCCAACTGATAAGCCCGCCGCCCGGCAACATGAACGGCAGAAAAAGCCGGGGGTGTTTGCTCGATCACACCGACAAAGCGCTGCAAAGTTTGTTGGAGAAGGTCCCGATCGAGAGAGGCAGGTACTTTGCGCTGCACGATCTTTCCGCTTAAATCCAATGTATCCGTTTCCACGCCCAATTCCATGAGCAGCCGGTATTCCTTTTCCATTCCCATCAGTTCGGCGATCCTTCGCGTTCCTTCTCGGCCGACGCCTAAAAGCAGCACTCCGTCGGCCAAGGGATCAAGCGTTCCGGCATGTCCGATTTTCTCAACCCCCAACAGGCGCTTTGCCCTTCGCACCACATCGTTCGAAGTCCAGCCGATCGGCTTGCAAAGATTGAGCACGGTGCCGTCCTCGGCCGCTCCCGCCGATGAAAAGCTGCCCGCTTTCGTCCGCTCAAGAGGTCTCTTCATGCAGCTTTTTGATTAATCTCTCGATGTGATCGGCATATTCGATGGAATCATCGTAGCAAAAAGTAATTGTCGGGACAAAGCGGAGTGTGAGTACTGCGCCGATCTCCGACCGGATATAACCTTTGGCGCGATCGAAAGCCTTTGCGGCGTTCTGCTTTTTCTGCTGATCGCCGTAAACGCTGTAATAAATTTTTGCATGCCGCACGTCGTCGCTTACCTTCACTTTGGTGATCGTAACCTGATGGAGAGCCGGATCCTTCAGCTCCCGAATCATCATCTCGCCGATCTTTTCGTGAATGACCGAAGCGACGCGGTCGGCCCGTTTGTATCTCATAGGTCCTTCTTATAAAATTTCGAGAGTATGATCGACGATCTCGATGCCGTCCTGATCATCCAGAAAATTTAACACCTGCGCCATGGCCTGATCGAGAAACCGCTTTTCGTTTGCCACCATGGCGACGCCGATCACCGATCGCTGGAGCAGGTCGTTGTAGTCGATCTCGGCCACCGAAACGTTGAATTTGTTCTGCAGCCTCTGCTTGAGGCTGCCGATGACCATGCGCTTCCGCTTGAGCGAATCGCTGTCCGGAATTAAAAATTCGACTTGCAGGGCTCCGATCAGCATTACAGGGACCGTTTCTCTTCAACCACTTCGTAAGCTTCGATGATATCGCCAACCTTGATGTCGCTGAATTTATCGATACAGAGACCGCACTCGAACCCGGCCTGAACCTCGCGCACATCGTCCTTGAACCGCTTCAGCGAAGCAATGGAGCCCTCGTGCAGCAGCCGATCATCCCGGTAGAGGCGAACTTTGTTGTTTCGGGCAATTTTGCCGGAGACTACATAGCAGCCGGCAACGGTGCCGATTTTTGGCACCTTGAACGTCTGCCGTACTTCGAGGGTTCCCACGATGCGCTCGGAAATTGTGGGCGACAAAAAGCCCTCCAACGCCGCCTTGACTTCGTCTATGATGTCGTAAATGACGGTATAGGTTCGAATATCGACTTTATCCCGTTCCGCCAGTTGTCGAGCTTTGAGGGTCGGGCGGACGTTAAAGCCGATAATGATGGCGTCGGAGGCGGAGGCCAACAGCACGTCCGATTCGGTAATGGCGCCCACGCCCTTGTGAATCGTGTCGACCGCCACCTCTTCGGTCGCCAGTTTTTGCAGCGAGTCAAAGATCGCTTCCAGCGAGCCGTCGACGTCCGTTTTAAGAATAACCTTGAGCTGCTTGAGCTGACCTTTTTGGATCTGACGGGAAATTTCGTCGAGCGTACGCGGCCTGGTGCTCAAGCGTTCCAATTCACGCTTCAGCTGTTGCCGCTTTTGACTGATTTCCTTGGTGTCGCGCTCGCTCTTGAGTACGACCAGCTTGTCGCCGGGCTGCGGACGGCCGTCGAATCCGAATACCTTGACCGGCCGCGACGGCCCGGCCTCTTTAACACGGCGATCGCGTTCATCCGTCATGTAGCGCACTTTACCGCTCTGATCGCCCGCAATGAACGGATCGCCGACGCGCAGTGTGCCGTTCTGTACCAATACCGTCGCCGAAACACCCTTGCCTTTATCGAAATGCGATTCAATGATGACGCCCCGCGCGCGGCGGTTCGGATTGGCTTTCAGCTCCAAAATGTCCGCTTCGAGCAGGATTTTTTCCAAAAGCTTATCGACATTCAATCCCGTCTTGGCCGAGATCTCCACACTTTGATATTTGCCGCCCCACTCTTCCACCAATACTCCATGTTCGGCCAACTGTTTGCGAATCAGATCGGGATTGGCGTTCGGTTTGTCGATCTTGTTGATGGCGACGATGATGGGCACATTGGCGGCTTTGGCATGACTGATGGCTTCGACCGTCTGCGGCATGACGCTGTCGTCCGCGGCAACCACCAAAACTACGATGTCAGTAGCCTGAGCGCCGCGCGCGCGCATGGCGGTAAACGCTTCGTGACCCGGCGTATCCAAAAAGGTAATTTCCCGTCCGTCGACCGTCACTTCGTAAGCGCCGATGTGTTGGGTGATACCGCCCGCCTCGCCGGCAATGATGTTGCTCTCACGGATACGGTCCAACAACGAGGTCTTGCCGTGATCGACATGGCCCATAATGGTAACCACCGGCGGTCGCGGCACCAATTGCGCGGGATCATCCTCTTCTTCCTCTTCAATCAGCTCTTCGTCCGGCGCCACCGTCTCAACTTGGAAACCGAAATCTTCAGCCAAAAGGGTCACGGCATCAAGATCCAATCTCTGGTTGATGGTCACCATCATGCCCAAGTCCATGCAGCGGCGAATAACCTCCTTGACCTCCACCCCCATCAGCTTGGCCATTTCGGCAGGCGACATGGACGAGCTGACGCGAATGACGCGTGCCTCTTCATACTGCTCCTCCTCTTCTTCCTCCTCGCGCCGCCGCTTGCGCTTACCGCGACCCGCTTCCTCCATGGAAGCAAACGTCTGACGGATCGACGCCTCAATTTCCTCGTCGTTGAAAACCGGCCGCGGTTTCTTTTTCTTTTTCTTCTTTTCTTTTTTGGGCTTTATGATCTCAAGGAGCTCTTCTTCAAGCGCCTCTTCACCCTTTTTCTTTTTATCTTTGGCCTTTTTCTTCTTTTCTTTCTTTTTCGCTTCGCCTTCCGGCTTGGGCTTTTCGACGGCAACTTCCGTCTCGACAGCAACCGGCGCTGCTGCTTCGACTTCTTCCGCCTCTACCGGCTCCGGCCGATGTTCCGGCACTTCGCGCTTTGCCTTTTCCTGTTCTTTCGGAGGAATTTCGATCACTCGAATCGTCGGACGGCGCGGCTTGGCAGGCTTTTGCTCCGCGACCGGTTCTATTGCCGGAGCCTCCACAACCGGTGTCTCTCCAACGATAGGAGCCGCGGGCTGTTTCTTTTCCGCTGCGCCCCGTTTGCCGAGAGCAGGCTTTTGCGCCACCAACTCGGTCGCCACCCGCAGCCGCTCTTCCAGCTCGCGTCGAGCCCGCTCCGCCTCTTCCTGCTCTTTTGCCTGCTTTTCACGCAGCAAACGACGAAATTCGGTATCTTTATCCGCCGCCGCAGGTTTGCTCCCATACTTTTCTGCGACGCGGGCGTACTCCTCATCCGTCAAAGGGCTGAGATAGTTGCGGACCTCGAACCCTTCGCTCGTTAAAAATTTAATGAGCTCCTGGGTGGAAATGTTGAACTCTTTTGCGACTTGAAATAGTCTTTTGTTGGCAGACAAAAGCTACACTCCTGTAAATGTTATGGTGCAGACGGCACGACGATCCACGGCCGCTTAGGCTTTTTGACTTTCCAATATTTGAATAATTTTTTCGGCCTTTTTTTGCCCGATGCCGGGAAGTTCCATGAGCTTTTCGACACCGGCTTCCAAAACGCTTTCGACGGTTTCATAACCGGCCAAATGCAGCGTATTGATGAGCTTCTCGGTCAGTCCCTCGGTTTCGGTCAAAGGCTTTCCGGCACCTTCCGCGGCCATCAGCTGACGATATTCCTCTTCTTTCACAGTCTGGATATCATAACCGGTCAGACGCGCGGCCAATCGACGGTTGACGCCGCCCTTCCCGATCGCCAGCGAAATCTGGTCGTCGTCCAATACGGCAATGACGCGCCGCGCTTCCTCATCGATGGCAATGCGCTTGGGCTTTGCCGGACTCAGCGCACGGGTGATGAAAATCTCAGGCTCCGCGCTCCAGTTAATAATATCGATCTTTTCGTTGTTGATTTCCTTGACGATTTCCTGAATCCGCATGCCTTTCATGCCTACGCAGGCGCCGACCGCATCGATGCGTTTATCATGAGAATAGACGGCGATCTTGGTCCGCTCCCCGGGCTCGCGCGCAATGCCTTTTATTTCGATGATGCCGTCGGCGATCTCCGGCACCTCGCGCTCGAACAGACGCACGATGAACATCGGATCTGCCCGAGATACGATGATCTCCGGCAGACGCGGCGTCTCCCGCACCTCTTTAATCAAAGCACGAACAGTGTCGGCGCGGCGATAGCGTTCATTCGGAATCTGCTCCCGCTTCGGCATGATCAATTCCGTGCCGTCGGCGACAAGAAAGATTTCATCGCGATTGATTTGTCGAATATCGGCCTGGATAATCTCGCCGACGCGATTCTTGAACTCTTCATAAATGTGGACTTTTTCGACATCCTTGAGTTTTTGATTCAGATTCTGCTTGGCGCTCAGGATCAGGCGGCGGCCGAAAGATTCAATCGGGATAAACTCGAGGTATTCATCCCCGAGCTCATAGCTCGCTTCCTGGGCTTGCGCCGTCGCCAAATCCACTTGAGTCAGCTCATCCTCGACTTTTTCCACTACGGTCTTGATCACGCTGATCTCAATCTCGCCTTTCTCCAAATTGACAAACACATTAAAATTATCCGTAGTGCCGTATTTCTTTTTGATCATCGCTAAAAAGATCTCTTCGATGATCTGGGTAAGGGTCTCTTTGTCCATGCCTTTCTCTTTGACAAGCGAGAGAAAGGCTTCTGAAATTTCACTTTTCATTTGCTGTTCCCGATTCGTTTATAAAATCGTCTTTACTCTGGCGCTTTTAATTTGATCCAAAGCCACCGCCGTCTTTTTGCCGTTGATCAATACCAGAATGCCGTGCTCATCCGCTTCTTCCAGCACTCCCTCGAGGATTTGCTCTCTGCCGTTTTCGGCCGCCAGGGTAAGGTGAAGCGTCCGGCCGATCTGACGCGCAAAATCGCGCGCCGTACGAAGCGGGCGATCGGTTCCGGGCGAGGAAACTTCAAGAATGTACTGGCCTTCGATAAGGTCATCATCCTGATCGAGCGCGTCCGAAAGGCGTCGACTCACCTCCGTACAGCGGTCGAGTGTAATGCCTCCGGGTTCCCAAATAAAGATGCGCAGACTCGAACGCTTGCCGCGGTGAAACTGCATTTCGACGAGCTCTACGCCCATCTCTTCGAGCACGGAAGCAACCAACTGTTGTAGTCTCGGATCAATCATTTCTCGCCGTTATACAACAAAAAAGTGGGCTGATTGGCCCACTTCTTATAGAATATAGAGATAACTATCTTAAAAATCAAGCGATTTCTCGATCATTACCACTTGAGAGAGCTCAACAAAACAGCATCCTCCTTTTCGCGGGAATCGGGAAAATCAGTGATGATTCGTTGATACAAAGCCGAAGCCTTTTGCGAATTACCCGCCAGCTGCCAACATCGCGCCGCCCGCAGCAAATAGTAAGGAGCTTTGGGAATATCTTTATACTTTTCGGCGACGGCCTGGAATTTTTTCGCCGCTTCGGCATATTTGCCCAGCTGCTCCAACGCCGCCGCTTCTCCCGCAAGCGCGGCAGCCTTTAGCTGTTTGTCGCCGGAAAGGGCGCCGGCTGCTTTTCTGAACTGTTTTGCCGCCTGCTCGTACTCGCCGTTTTGATAATGCGATTGCGCCAGATAAAAACGCGCCAACTTGCCGCTGCGCGTGCCGCCGTATTTACTTGTCAACACGCCGAACTCTTTGGCGGCGTTGCGGTAATCCATGGCCTGAAAAGTGCGCACGGCTTTGGAAAACTCGACGCTTGCGGTCTTTTCAGCCTTGCCGTGCAGGTATGTATAGATTCCAATACCGGCAATGATTAAGACGACCGCAAGCAGGCCGATGGTAATTTCCTTAAGATGATCGTCGATCCAAGCACGCGATTTGAAATAAAACGTGACGAGTTTGTCTTCCTTGAGGTCCTTTTTCCGGATTCGCTTCCTTGGCGTCAGCATAACGATTCCTATTCTGTTCGTCCTGCCGAATTATTGAATTATTTGTTCAATATACGAACGGCAGGGTTTAAAAGCAAGCCATAAAACCTTGTTAATGGTGTTCGTTAAACGCTTCGTGCGTGCCCACTACCACCAGTTCGTACATATGCACCGTTACGGCGGCAACGAATACAATGTCGAGAAAAAGAAAAAAACCGATCAAAATGGGATCGCTGCCGAAACGGAGCAAAAGCGGCAAGGTCAGCAGGCCGACGGCGACGCCGATAAAAATGCTGAAAAAGATCTTGACGCGGTTCCTGTTTCCGCCGCCGAACGCATACGAAATGAGAATAATGAAAAAGCCCAAAAGGACCGCCAAATAATGGTAAAGATCGTTATGAAAGGCGAACCATTTAAAGGTATAAAGCATTTGCTGCACGGCTGTAGAATCGGTAATTGCTTCTTCCATAGTCAGAATCCTTATAATGAAACTAGGAACAAATTAGCCGGCAGTAATTTGAACAAAATAGCCCCCATTTGCAAGCCGTTTCTTCTCATGCCGATTAAAGAGTCAATTTACCCCTTGACAAGCCAACTTGACTTTCTGCAGTCCTCGGATTGAATTGAACAAATATACGGATTGAACATTGGCCAAGTCCTGCAAAGAAATGATCTTTTCAATCAGAAGCCCTTTCTCGAGTAAAAATCGCCGGAACGTGCCTGCCAGCAGCCCGCACTGGATCGGCGGCGTATAAAGCACCCCCTCGATTTCAAAAGCAACGTTCGCTGTCGTGGTTTCGGTTACTTCCTCTGATTCATTATAGAGCAGTATTTCATATCCTTTCGGAGCGGCACTCTGGGCGGCTTCATAAACTTTGCGAAAAGTCGTTTTGTGAAACAAAAACACATTGCTGCTGTCAACCGGCTCTTTTGCCGGAATGAGCGGCCCGAATTTCGTCCAATCGGGAGGCAAAGGCTCCGAATCAATACGTATATTGCCGCAGGCAGAAAGAAAAAGCCGCACCTTATGGGGTTCTCTTTGCAGCCTGCGCGATTGTTCATAAAGCTGCCGGCGGATTTTTTGCAAATCGCATCGGTAATCAAAATAGTCTGCGGAACGCTGCAACCTTTCGAGATGATAATCGAACAATATATAACCCTCATTCGGCTTCCACAGCATCGTTTCAAACAAGTCAAAGTCGATTGGGCGCCGATAAAGAACTGCCGCTTTGGTAAGGCACTCTTGATGCTCCTTTTTCGGTAATGAATCCCATACGATTCCGCCGCCGACGCCGTATTCGGCAGTTTGCTCCCGATGGTTGTAAAGTATCGTACGAATCGCCACGTTAAACTGTGCGCGCCGTTTAGGTAAAATATACCCAACAGAGCCTGTATAAATCCGACGGGGGGTAGTTTCGAGATCGGCTATCCTCTGCATGCTTCGACACTTTGGAGTTCCGGTAATGGAAGCCGCAGGAAACAATGCCTGCAGGATGCCGGAAATGGAGGTGTCGACCTTGGCGCACACGGTTGAAGTCATTTGCCATACAGTGGGGTATTTTTCGATTTCGAAAAGCGAAGCGACTTTAACGCTGCCGGTCTCTGCAATTCGTCCCACATCGTTTCTGACCATATCGACGATCATTACATTTTCAGCGCGATCCTTTTCGGAAAAGGCCAGCCGTTTGCTGATTTCCGCGTCTTCCTCCGGCCAACGACCTCTCGGGGCGGTGCCCTTCATTGGGCGTGTTTCGATATGGCTTCCATTGAGACGAAAAAACAATTCCGGCGAGGCGCTGCAGATCACCCAATCGTCCCAAACCGCATAAACGGCGTACGGCGCTTCTTGGGCAAAGGCAAGAAAGAACTGCCAGCAATCAAAGTCACCTTGGGTCAATAGTCGCCAAGTGTAATTAAGCTGATAAATATCGCCTTGAGCAATGAGTCGACGAATTCCTGCTACGTTTTGACAATATTCCTCAAAGGTCAAATTCGGTTTCCATTCGAGACGAAGATCCATTCGAGACGGCTGGGGTAATCTTGGAACGAGATTCGGCTTTTCATAAACCGCCAATCCCATCAATGGAAAATGCTGCTCCGTATTGACTTTTAAAGACGGATCAAATCCCGAAGCAGCTTCGTAGGAAATGAAAACGGCGGCGCAGACGCGATATTTTTCTATAGTCTTTTCAATCTCGGCCAGAGCAGGCATAATGTGTTCTGCTTCCCGAATTGAATACACCTCGATAGGTTTTGAAAACTCGAACCAACAAAACGGAGAGTTGCGGATCAGAAAATAGGGTTGCTCAAACGGCAAAAGGGTTTTCATGCTTTATCCAATTTTGCGAATTTAATTAGGGATCATTTTTCAAAGGACGGCGAGGTTTGCAAAAAGGAGCGGACTGCCGAACTGAGAAAAAATGCAAATTTCGGGGATGAAACGCAACCCTATAACCAGACAGCAGACGGTCGCCTTTTGTCATGGACCGTCTGAAAGCCGTTAATGGTAAAGCATTGCCCAACAAAAGATTCTATGCAAGAAATCAAAGCGTTATTAATAGTTGTTCGAGATAAAAATAATCAATTAATTTTTCAAAAGGAGCCAAGCCCTAAAACGAAGCATGCGGGTTTGCGTTGTTGTAATCATTCAAAAACAGGTGCCGTTGCGTTTTCCTATATTCCGGAGCGGACAAAAGGAGTCTTTTCATCCCGCATCTCCATAATGGCTCGGATCACCTATTACGCCTTGCCGTTGCTCTTGGGATTACAGATTCTGCTGAAACACTATTCGATTTTTTTTCCCGTACGAAAGCAAAAAGGGAACAGATTGACGATACTTTTCGCAGGGCGACAGCAAATCTTTTAAGACTGGTTCCAAGTGCGTTTGCCGACGTTGAGAATCGGCAACAGCAGCAGCGGCAGCCACCACAGGATACTCCATTTAAAAGATGAAAAAGCGTCAAAAGCCCAGATCGCCCAGACAATCCCGATACAAAGCACTGCATAGGGCCCAGCCATTAATCGACGATAGCGGGTGTCAGGAAAACGCCAGGGAGCAAAAAAGAAAACCGTCGCCATTGCCGTGAGCCATAATAAAATCCCAAGAGCTGCCGCGAACAGCTTTCTCTGAAAAAGAAAAACAATCGCCAATACGCCGATCCAAAGGGACGCGCCTGCCCAGCCGAGAATCCAGCCGAGCTTTTCCCCTCGACGATGATTCATATTGTGCCACCCTTTCCGTTAAAAATTAAATGGTCTTATTTCGTGCTGAAAAAATCTTTAAAGGCGGACCCGTTCATACCGCTGACGCCTGACTCCAGAGACAGCGGTTTCTCCCATAGTTTAATGATATGCACAAGCTCGTCGTTGTCGATGTATAACGATTGTCCGTTGGAGAAACCGTTCATATTGATGCCGTCGCATCGTTTGTAAAGCCTGCTGCACCCGCATTTGTCCCCTCCTGCCGCCGACACGACGCGCGTTCGCCAGCTTGACTCCCTCCTTCTAGGTCAGTCGATATGCCGGGAATGCGGACCGTCGATCTTCGATCCATACCCGTTGCATGGATAACCATTTCCGTTGCTATTCCATTATTCCGGCGTCCTACTGACTTTATTCGAACCGAAGCCGATCGATATCGAACAGCTTCCCTGGTCCGCCGTAAAACCTCAGCCAGAGAGCGTGAACGCCGCCGGCATTCGAAACGGAAGCCGTGTAATCCCGCCAGGTTTTGCCGTCACCGCTCGGAATCTCGACCCTGGCGATCCTCGCCTTCCACGGATAATCCAAGCACATCTCGATAACCCCGCCTGCCGCGGCCGCAGCCCGCACGGCGACCCGCTTCGCGCCTTTGCCGAAATCGACGTACTTGAATGCGGCGCGGTCTTCGTTGCAGATCTCTGCCAATGCCTCGTTGTTTTCCGCAATCAATTGAATGCGCACGTTCCCGTTCATGAGGCAGGCGCGCTCCGCCTCGATGGGAGCAAAAGCGTTCAGCGGACCGCCGGCTCCCTGAGAGGTCATTTCGACTTCATTGATGCTGCCGTCGGCATTGAACGTGATCGGTTCGATGCAGGCTTTGCGCATCATTTTGGAATTGTGGGTCGCCCGATGATAAAGTACGTACCAGTTGCCCTTGAACTCGACGATCGAACCGTGATTGTTCCAGTTGCCCGGATCGCAGTCGTCATTATCGATGATGACCCCGCCGTAGCGGTATGGCCCCATCGGTGAAGAGGCCGTTGCATAGCCGATGCAGGTCGGCTTTTGCGAGCGCCCCATGTGGGCATAGATAAAGTAATAGATGCCGTTCCGCTTGGTCAAAAAGCCGCCTTCGTGAAAATGGTGTTCCTTCTCCGTCAATACACTGTCGCGAATGGTCGAGCGATCCAATTCGATCATGTTCGGTTTGAGTTTTGCCATCTTGGCGGTAAACTGTCCCCACAGATAATAGGCCTGACCGTCGTCGTCGATAAAAACCGACGGATCGATCTGGTTGTATCCATAGAGCTCGATCGGTTTGGCGTCGCGAAAAGGACCGGTAGGGGAAGTCGAAACGGCTACACCTTCGCTATGGCGAACGTCCGGCGTGCAGTAATAGAGAAAATAGAGGCCGTTCCGGGCCATACAATCCGGTGCATAGAGCGGGGCATCGGTCCAGGGAACCTGATCGTCTTTTCCGGCGGAGGCAAAGACGTTTTCCACAATTTTCCAATTTTGCAGATCTTCGGTGACCAGAACATGGTGCCGATTCGAGCAGTAATAAGTGGGACTTTCATCGAGCGAGCCGTAGACGTACAGTTTACCGTCACTCCAGACGTGAGCGGACGGATCGGCGAAATAGACGCCCGGCGGCACGATCGGATTTTGTGCAACAGCGACCGCCGCCAGAAAAGCGATCAAAAAGCATCTTTTTTTCATGCTTTTGTCCCTAATTAAGTTTATCATTTAGAGTCAATGGCTCGGCAGGCTGAAAACAGGTGCAAAATTTTGATTCAAAATAATGTTGTTTCACACAAGAGTCAAGCTTTTTACATTGGGATCCAAAGCAAACAGATTTAATAAATTCCTCATGTTGGAAACGGAGGCATCATGATTTTTCGACCGGCAAAAACGATGGATGATCTCGTCAAAGTCTTTATCGTGCGGGCGATCGTCTTTATCGGAGAGCAGCATTGCCCTTTTGCTGAGGAAATCGACGAGTTCGAACCCGTTTCGCTGCACTTTTTGGGAGAAATTGATGGAGAACCGATCGCGGCGGCGCGCCTGCGCTTTCCCGGAAACTATGCCAAACTGGAGCGCATCGCCGTACGCCGTGAGTGGCGCGGTCGAGGTTACGGGCATGCGCTTGTGGACTATTTGATCGAACAGGCCGAGCAGCGCGGCTACAAAACATTAAAGATGCACGCCCAAGCGCATTTGGTTGACTTTTATGCTCGGCACGGATTTGTGCGCCAGGGTGGAATCTTTCAGGAAGCGGGTATCGATCATTATTTGATGGTTCGAATCAGGGATGTCGATTGAAAAATCCCTTGTGAATTATGCTTAGGTCGAGTATATTGATTAAATTCAATCATCATTAAAATTTTTTGGAGCCATTGTATGAAACGATTCTTTGCTCTTTTGGTCGCGGCAGCCCTTTTGACTGCAGGATGCTCGAAAAACGTTCCCAAGGCGCCGTATGCAAAAGGAACGGAGCCCTATAAATTCTTTCGCACGCTCTCCGATTCCCTCAAAATCACCCAGTTGAACCCTGACAAGCCGGTTTTGCTGATCACGACCAAGCAATTCAAGGTCTATTCTTACGACATTTTGCCCAGCATTTATGCCCGTTTTAACCGTTACCGCAACAACCTCGGCAGATTGCCGGTGGAACAATTCAAGAATTCGATAAAGGAAGCTGCTGAAGGCGAAGCAGAAAAGCGGCTTTTGCTGGAGGAAGCCAAGAACAAAGGCATCGCTGCTTCCGACAGCGTCGTCAATGAAGAATTGGAGCAGATCTACTCCCGTCGCGGCGGCAAAGAAAACTTTCAGAAATTCATCGAGCAGCAAGGATTGACCATCGAGTTTGTCGAACAGGACATTCGGAATCAATTGACGATCCAGAAATTCCTGGAAGAAGTGTTGGAGCCGCAGGTGCAGGTGACCGATGCCGACCTGCAGGAGGCTTACTCGCAGGACAAGCTGGCGACGGTTCGTCATATCCTTTTCCTGACGCAGGGCAAAAACGAAGCGGAAAAGGCCGAAATAAAAGCCAAGGCGGAGCAGGTCTTGGCGCGCGCCCGCTCGGGCGAGGACTTTGCCGCATTGGCCAAAGAGTTTTCTGAGGACCCGGGTTCAAAAGATAAAGGCGGTATCTATGAGCGCTTCCCGCGCGGCCGCATGGTCAAGCCGTTCGAGGATGCCGCTTTCAATCTGCCGATCGGCAGCATCAGCGACCTGGTCGAGACGCCCTACGGCTATCACATCATCAAAGTCGAAAGTCGAGAGAAAGAAACTCTGCCGTTGGAAGAGGTCAGAGATCAGTTGACCCGTACAGTCGAGCGTACCAAGCGCCGCGATATCTACAACCAATTCATCGAAGATCTCAAGAAAAAAGCTGAATTCAAAGTTGTCGAATTGAGCTGACGAGTTGATGGTCGGGCGCTGCCTGCATGCAGGCGGCGCCCCGACGTCCTGCGGCAAGGTATGTACCCTTTCAAGGAATTGTATACCCCGACGCTTTCGCCGGTCGACGTCGTCCTGATCTATCCGCCGGTCTCCAAGCCCTCCGAACCGCCGGCCGGAGTCGCCAGACTCAAAGGAGCTTTGCAGGCGCATGGTATTTCAAGCCGTATCATCGACGCCAATCTGGGCGGCTTGGAGTTTCTGCTTTCCGAAAGCTTTGAGCCGCAAAACGCCGCCGAAGCCGTTGCCCTACATCGGCGTTACCTCAATCGACGCCTGATCGCCGTCGCAAGACGCAAAAATGCGTTCATTTCCCTGACTGATTTTGCTCTAACCGGCCTTTCCCCCCATAAAAGCGACGATCTGCTGGCTGCCGCCGAAAAGCCGCAGCTTTCTCCCTTTTACGACTATTATGCTGCCGAATTGATCCCGACCATCGACCACCTCGCGCCCAAGCTCATCGGCGTTTCCATCGTTTATCTTAGCCAGGCGCTCCCTGCGTTTGCTCTCTTGGGGCTCCTGCGTCGACATTTTTCCGGCGTGAAACTGGTGATCGGCGGCGGACTTGTGACTTCCTGG
>JAPDQV010000038.1:0-11326 GCA_034505495.1 candidate division KSB1 bacterium
AGGTCTTGCAGGCGCGCTTTGCGAAGCTGATGGAGCAAGGCCGGGCAGAGTATCTCACCGCAGAGAGCACAGAGAACACAGAGAAAATCTTTGCGGATTCCGCGCCCTCCGTGGTGAACAATGACAAGCTTGCCGAGGCGGTGTTGGAGCGTTTCCGCGATAAAGACCGGCGCGAAACCTTCTACCGCTTCTTCCGCGAACTGGAAGAACTTTATGAAATCCTCTCGCCTGATCCGTTCCTACGCCCCTATCTGGAAAATTATCAACGTCTGCTGGAAATGTACCGCCTGTTGCGCGCCGCCTATGAGCCCCACGTACCGGTAGACAAATCCTTCCTTCGTAAAACGGCGGAAATCGTGCAGAAACACACCCGCGGCGGTGTCGTGCGGGAACCGCAGGCAACCTATCAGCTCGGACCCAATGCCCTTTTGGCGCTCGTACGCGAGGAAAAGCCCGAGACGGTCAAGGTCTTTAACCTGCTCAAAGAGCTGCACCGCCTGGTGGAAGAACAGGGACACACCGCGCCCTATCTGTTTTCCATCGGGGAGCGCGCCGAGGAAATCCGCCGCCGCTTCGAGGAACGACAGATCGAAGCGCAGGAGGCGCTTGTCGAACTCGAACAGCTGGTGTGCGAATATGCGGAAGCCGAGAATGAACGCTGCAACCGAGTGGGTGAGGGCGCCGGCCGCCCCTATGCGCCTCAAGCGTTTGCAGTGGAATGGTGGCTGCGTGCCCGTAAAGTTGATCCGCAACAGGCGTTGCAGGTCGCGCAAACAATAGAAATCGCCTTTGCGGAATTTCCCCACTGGATGACCAACCGCAAACAGGAAGGCGGCCTTCGCAGCCGCCTATATAAATCTTTGCTGGACATCGGCATTACCGAGGTGGTTGCTTGGGCCGATGCGATCCTGAACCTGCTGCGGAGGGCTGCCGAGTGAGAAAACGCGCCCCTGAACGGCAGCCGTTGGAGCAGGCAGTCCCGCAGGACCTTTTTCGCGCCGAGGTGGCGGCCTGGGCTCAACGCATCGGCGTGGCTGTGCGCGAGATCCGCATCCGCACGATGAAGCGCAAGTGGGCGAGCTGCTCGTCGCAGGGACGCCTGACCTTCGATGCCGGTCTTTTGCAGCAACCGGCCGAGTTTCGCCGCGAGGTGATTGTACATGAGCTTCTTCATCTCAAAGTGCCCAATCACGGTCCATTGTTTAAATTACTGTTAAAAGCCTATTTAGAGTCCGCGTATTAATTAATAACGGAGTGCGATCATGAACCCTTTTCTCGTTCCGCCGAACACGCGCGTCGATTTAAGTCAATGGGATCCGGCCGATGACCGCGGTCTGGGAATCGACAAGAAAAAAGCCGAAAAGAAAATCGAAAAGCTGAACGACCGGCTCGAGGCGCTGCAGGAGCTGCTCTACGCCGAGGGCAAACACAAGGTGCTGGTGGTGCTGCAGGGAATGGACACCAGCGGCAAGGACGGCGTTATACGCCACGTCTTCGACGGCGTCAATCCGCAGGGCGTGCGGGTGGCGGCGTTCAAACGGCCGACGCCCGAAGAGCTGGCGCACGATTATCTGTGGCGCGTGCACAAACAAACGCCGGCAGCGGGCGAGATCGTCATCTTTAACCGCAGCCATTACGAAGATGTGCTCGTGGTGCGCGTCCATGGACTGGTTCCAGAAAAGGTGTGGAAGCGCCGCTTTGAGCACATCAACCATTTCGAGCGCCTGCTCGCCGACGAAGGCACGACGATTGTGAAATTTTTCCTGCACATCAGTCCCGAGGAGCAGAAAAAGCGGCTGCAGGAACGGCTCGAAAAGCCGGAAAAGCAGTGGAAGTTCAACGTCGGCGATTTGGCCGAACGTAAGCTTTGGTCAGAGTATATGCGCGCTTATGAAGACGTGCTGAGTAAAACCAGCACCGACTGGGCGCCGTGGTACATTGTGCCGTCCGATAAAAAATGGCTGCGAAATCTGGTCATCTCGACGATTCTGGTCGAGATGCTGGAAGGATTAAAGATGAGCTCCCCGAAACCGGCGCAGGATTTGAGCGGCGTCGTTATTGAATGAGGAGGAATCGATGAGTCGGCAAAAACTGATGCTTTTTTTGCTGTTGTCTCTGACGTTGCCGGCCGCGGGATTCGAAGGCGTTCCCTTGCGCAGCGGGCAGAAAATTTTTGCCTCCGGCATGAATCTGGCGTGGATCCATTTCGGCAGGGATCTGATCGATTTCGACGAGGCGCGTTTTACCCAGGCGTTGGACGAGATCGCCGCCGCGGGCGGCAACACGGTGCGCTGGTGGCTGCACGTCAACGGCTCGGCGAGTCCCACGTTTACCGACGGCCTGGTCAGCGGCCTACAGCCGCAGGAGATCCCCAACCTGCTGCGGGCGCTCGATCTGGCTTACGAGCGGGGACTCCTGCTGCTTCCGGTCTTGTGGTCGTTCGACATGCTGCAAAAACAACAAGGCGTGGACCTTGACCGCAACCGCCGGCTGCTCGAGGATCGCTCCTGCACGCAGGCCTACCTCGAGCATGCTTTGATCCCCATGCTAAAAGCGGCGGCCGGACATCCGGCGCTGCTCGCCTGGGAGATCTGCAACGAGCCGGAGGGAATGACGCCCAAGTTCGGCTGGTCGGCGGAACGCGTCGAAGTGCGGACGGTGCAGCAGTTTCACAATTTGCTGGCCGGCGCCGTTCACCGCACCGACCCGCGGGCGCTGGTCACCACCGGCTGCTGGAACGTGCAGGTGGTCAGCGGTCGCCCGGAATTCGAGAATTGGTACAGCGACGCGGCGCTGATTGCGGCCGGCGGCGATTCCCTGGGCGTGCTCGACTTTTATCAAGTGCACTATTATCCCCGCTGGTACGACGAGGCCTACTCCCCCTTTCATCATCCGGCTGCCTATTGGCAATTGGACAAACCGGTGCTGATCGGGGAATTTCCGGCCAAGGGCCTGGCGGGAAAAGATCAGGGCGGTCGACTTCAGGCGGCCCTCTCGACGGAGAACGCCTATCGTTTTGCGTTCGAAAACAGTTACCTCGGCTGTCTGGCCTGGACCTGGACCGGGCACGACGGCCTGGGCGGCCTGAAGGATGCGGCCCCGGGCATGAGGCTTTTACGGGAAATCGCGTCGAAGGCCGTCATTTTAAAAATGGCCGAACCTTAGGATCAGCGGCGGCCCTCCAGGGCGTTTTTCGCCCGGCGCAGCCACTCTTTTTCGGCGGCGAAGGTCAACCGTTTGTGCGCCTCATCATACGGCAACCACATCGGCTCGAATTGTTCCTCGGCCGCACCGCAGACTTGGCCGTTTTTCAGCTTCATCAGGAAATAATGCTCTTGGCGGGAATAGTGTCGGTTTCCCCAATCGAATTCCACCAGCATCTGCCCCAAATCGGCAAGAATTTCCACAGAACAACCGGTTTCTTCTTCTACTTCGCGCTGCGCCGCCTGCTCCGGCGACTCATCCGGCTCGATATGTCCTTTCGGCAGGCGATATTCGCCTTTTTTAGGGCGAAAGAGAATTAAATAACGGTCGTCCTCGACCACCACTCCGCCGGCGGCCTGGTAGCTGACCAAAACTTTTTCCGGTTCCACATCTTTCTCCTTCTATTTCGTAAAGAAATTTAAGCATGCCGTGTCGACAATGTCAAGCCGCGACGACGTTGCAGAAATGATGCGTATTTTGTAAATTTATATTCATTAAGGACCTTTTGCTCATGGTTCATAACGAACGAGTTTTCGAGCTGTATCGCGATTGTCGTCTGTGTCCGCGGCAGTGCGGCGTGGATCGAACGGCCGGCAAGCTCGGCGTCTGCGGCGAAAGTGCAGACCTGCGCATCGCCGCCATCGAGGCGCATTTCGGCGAAGAGCCGCCGATTTCGGGCGTGCACGGCTCGGGCACGGTCTTTTTCTCCGGCTGCACCCTGCGCTGCACGTTCTGTCAAAATTACCAGATTTCGTGCGAACATTTAGGGGAAGTACTGAGCGTCTCCCAAACGGCGGATCGTTTGGAAGCTCTCAGCCGGCGCGGCGTTCACAACGTCAACTTTGTCACGCCCGACCATTTTCTGCCGCACACGCTGGCCGTCGTGTCCGAACTGCGTCGGCGCGGCGTCGAGGTTCCGATTCTTTACAACACTTCCGGCTACTGCCGGATCGAATCGCTGCGCCTGCTCGAGGGAGTCGCCGACATGTACCTGCCCGATTACAAGTATTCGGATCCGGAGCTGTCGCGGCGGCTGTCGCATGCGCCGGACTATCCCGACGTCGCCTTGGCGGCGCTGCAGGAAATGGTTCGTCAAGTCGGGTTTCTCGATGCCTTTGTCGAAGACAAGCCGATTGCCTCGCGCGGCGTCTTGGTGCGCCACCTCGTTCTGCCGGGGCACGTGCAAAACTCGATCGACGCTTTGAGCACTCTGTTCATCGAGTTCGGCAAAGAGCTGCCGATCAGCCTAATGTCGCAGTACTGGCCGGCGCGCCGGCAATCGCTGCCCGAAATGAACCGCCGTGTGACTCACGACGAGTTTTATACGGTTTATGAACACGCTCTCTCGCTCGGATTTACCCATCTGTTTGTCCAGCATATCCGATTCGAAGAAGCCGAGAGCGAATTTCTTCCCGATTTCAGACAACCCCGCCCCTTTAAAGGCAACCTACGCAAGGAGAATCTATGAAGAAAAAACTGCCGTTTGCGGTCATTGCTTTGGGCCTGACCAGCCTGTTTACCGACATTGCGACGGAAATGATCTATCCGTTGGTACCGGTGTTCGTTTCTTTGCTCGGCGCAGGCGCCATGGCGCTGGGCGTCATCGAAGGCCTGGCCGAGAGCATCGCCTCGCTGCTGAAATTGTTCAGCGGCGTATGGACGGACAGGACCGGTCGGCGCAAGCGGATGACGGTGATCGGCTATACGATCTCGACCGTGTTTCGGCCGCTGACCGGATTCGCCACCTCGGTCTGGCAGATCGTAGCGGTGCGGGCGGCCGATCGGGTCGGCAAAGGCATCCGCACATCGCCGCGCGATGCGCTGCTCGCCGCTGCCGCCCCGCCGGAAATCCGCGGCAAGGCGTTCGGCTTTCATCGCGCCATGGACCACACCGGCGCGGTCATTGGACCGCTGGTCTCATTGCTGCTCTTGACGCTTTTAGCCGGAACATTTCACGTCACAGAGCCGATGACGCTGCTGCGCCGCGTCTTTCAGCTGGCAATCATTCCCGGTGCATTGGCCGTGTTCATGCTTTTATTCTTTGTCAAAGAACCGCCCGATTCAGGCCGGTCTCCCGAAGCTTTTCGCTTCTCGCTGAAACCCTTCGACCGCCGCTATACCCGTTTTCTGGCCGTCATTTTGTTATTCACTTTGGGCAATTCGTCCGATGCCTTTCTCCTTTATCGGGCTCATGAAGCGCTGCAGCTCAACCGCAGCCTTTTAGATAAACTGGCGGCTTTGCCGATCTTTACCTCGCTTTCCTCGGTTTTCAATCAAACAACGCTGCAGCAGCTCATCGACATCCTCTTCCTGCCGCTGTTTTGGTCGTTCTTTCATATCATCAAAGTCATTTTTTCGACGCCGTTCGGGGCGCTTTCCGACCGGATCGGCCGCCGACGAGTCATCTCAACGGGTTGGATCATCTATGCCGTCGTTTATGCTTGTTTTGCATTTTTGCATCGACTTCCTCAGGCCGTCCAGCTGCCGGCAATCTTTATCCTCTTTTCCGTCTATGCGCTCTATTATGCGCTCTGCGAAGGCGCCGAAAAAGCGTTGATCGCGGATCTGGTGCAGCCGTCTCTGCGCGGCAGCGCTTTCGGATTGTATCATTTTACCGTGGGATTGGCAGCTTTTCCGGCCAGTCTGTTGTTCGGCACGCTCTACAGTCTGTTCGGCGGCAGCGTTGCATTTTTGACCGGCGCCGCTCTGGCGGCAGTGTCCGTAATTCTGCTGACCGCATGGGTCAAGCTGCCGAAAACAAAGTAATCCGACTCTGCTGCCCCGAAAAACGATCCCTTCAGAAATAAAAAAGGCCGTCCTTTTGGACGGCCTTTGCGTTTTGAATGGCCTATTTTACCAGAACCAGCTTGCGGCTGAGCTCATAGGGACGCTTGTCGTTGACGATCAGGCGATAAAAGTAGACGCCTGCGGAAACCACCTGCTGCGTTTCATCCAGGCCGTTCCAGCCGATCTGGTGTTGACCGGCTTCCCAGCGGCCCTGCGCCAGTGTCTTGATCCGCTCGCCGCGCAGATTGTACACAGCCAGATCGATATCCGCCGCCTGAGAAAGACGGAACGGAATGAGGGTCTGCATATTGAAGGGGTTCGGGTAAGCGGCAAGCAGCTCGAACTCTTTTACTGTACCGGTAAAGTCATATTCTTTGGCCTTTACGCCGCTCGCCGAGGTGTCGATGACGCGGATGTCATCGATGTAAAACGTCGTGGTATTGGCGCCGATGTTGAAGCGGATGTGATTCGAGGGGTCGGTGCGCACGGCCTCGAATTCATAGGGACCGTACAAATTGGCGCCTTCGATGTCGATATCCATAGCCCATTGCACCGCCCACGGATCCTGGTTTTCCTGCATCGATATGTTGATGGTTTTCTTTACATCGGCGTCGGCCATGAAAGAAATCAGATAGACATGGCCGGAGTCCACTGGAATGTTTTGCTGCAGTTGGACGTGCCAGTTGTAGCTGCCGCCGCTGGTGATCTCGACCATCAGATAGTTTGGGTCGTCAAAATAGGCCTCATCAATAACCGTTGCTCTGGCGCTGGCGCCGGAACCGCTGTTGACGTTCAAATTCCACGGCGCCATGGTGCTGCATTCAAAGCTGCCGTTTTGGGCCTTTTCGGCGGCCGACACCGGTCCGATCTTGATGCGCACCGGATCAGACCAGGCTTCCTTATTGTCCGTCGTGCGCAGTTGCGCCTGCAGAACATAAGCGCCGCGAACGGCCTTTTTCCACAAAAATTCCCACGGTTCCTTGCGTACGACGCCGCGGTACATGCCGTTGACATAGACCCGCAGGTCTTTAAAGCTCTCGCCGGTAAAATCGACATCAAAGGTTATTTTGACATCGCCGCACGGGGCCAAAACTTCGCCGTTTTTAGGGCTGGTGATGGCGACTTTCAGCTCGGCCTGAAGCGGCAGTGAAAGAAAAAGCCCCAAGCAAAAGACAATCAGCATTACCCAACGATTCATGGCATTTCTCCTTCTTGTTGGATTGACCAGCAATTTATTGACAAAATAAGAAATTTAGCGCCTCGATGGTAGCATTTTCTTTATTTTTTTCGGTGCTATGCGGCCATGCTGCAAATAAAAAGGGCATTGCCTTTTTTTACTGCAATGCCCGCAAAATTTTTTGTGCCGAGGGCGGGAATCGAACCCGCATGGACCAAGGTCCGCTGGATTTTGAGTCCAGTGCGTCTACCAATTTCACCACCTCGGCAAACATTTAAATATAGCGAGATAGAGGGTGAAAGTCAAGGGAAATGTCCCTTTTGCAGAATCAATTTACTTCTGTTTTGTGCCTTCTTTGAAAGCGGGCATAAACGCCTGCGGCCGATTGTACGGCCTGCCGAATCAATCGCTGAATCTGCTTGCGACTATTCCGGTTGTTTTCTATCTTTTTTGTGAATTTAACAGGAGGTTGTTATGAAACTCGGTCTGCTGATGCTTATGGTTGGCGCCGTCTGCGCTTTTGCGCAGGAAAACCTCATCAAGAACGGCGAGTTCGACGACGGCCGAAAATACTGGAGCGTCCGCAAGGAGAATGATGCCGAAATGACCGTCGAATATCCCAAGGACTCGCAGCTTTCCGGCGAGGCTTCCTGTTTGATTAAAATCACCAAGGGCGGCAACCAAAGATCCGATGTCTATGCGCAGCAAGGGGTCGTTCTGGAGGAGGGCAAAGCTTATCGCCTCAGCTTTATGGCGCGCGCCAATGTGCCGCACACGATTTTGGTGCAGTTTAAGGAAAGCGATGGTTTGCAGCGGGTTTTATGGGAAAGCCCGCTGTTGGAGCTCCAGGACGAGCCGCGGCATTATGGTCCGTTTCTTTACAATTGCAATCTGAACGCCAACGCGGTTCTCAAATTTCTGCTCGGCGGCAAGGACAATGTGGAGGTGCGCCTGGATTCGGTCTGGTTGACGCGGGAGGATCGCCCCGGCTATGTCAAAACGGTCGACAAATTCCTCAAGCGCGTGCACACCTTTCAAGGCACGACGATTCCCTATCGACTCTGCTTTCCGGACTTTTACGATCCTGCGCAGCGCTATCCCTTGGTGCTGGCGCTGCACGGCGCCGGCGAGCGCGGCGACGACAATCAGATCCACATCGAACTGCATCGTCTGGCCACCAGTTGGGCGGACAGCGCCAATCAAAAGAAATATCCCTGCTTTGTGGTGGCGCCGCAGTGTCCGGCCGACAACCGCTGGGTGGACAGCGATTGGTCGACGGGCTACTATCGGATCAGCGACACGCCGGTCAGCAATGAACTGCTTGCGGTTGTGGATTTGCTCGACTCTCTGGTTGCGGCCTATTCCATTGATGCCGACCGGCTGTACGTCACCGGTCTTTCGATGGGCGGTTACGGCACATGGGATCTGATCACGCGCTGGCCGGACAAGTTTGCTGCGGCCGTACCGATGAGCGGCGGCGGCGATTCGACGCGCGCCGACCGCATCAAACATCTGCCCATCTGGGCGTTTCACGGCCAAGTCGACAACACGGTGCCGCCGCAGGGCTCGCGGCAGATGATCCAGGCGCTCGAACGACGCGGCCGACAGGCCGTCTATACTCACTGTCGAGTCAATGACTGCACCGGCCTAAGCGACGACGAGATCGCCGCAGCCGTTGCCGGCGGCGCGACTCTGCTCTACACCGAATGGAAAGGCAAAAGTCACGTCATGTGGGCGGAAAGCTACGACTATCCCTATCTCTTTCCCTGGGTTTTTGCGCAAAACCGCAAAAACAATCCGCCTGCCGTGGGGGTTAAAAAGACGGCCGAAATTCCGGAGCTCACTTTGACCCTCAAGCCTGCCTATCCGAACCCGTTCAATCCTGAGACCACCATCGAGCTCGCTCTCAAACGCGATCAGGAGGTCAGGATCGAGGTCTATGATCTGCTGGGCAAACGAGCGGCTCTATTGTTCGAAGGGAGGCTGACGCCCGGGGTTCATCAGATACCTTTTCGAGCGACCGGCCTGAGCTCGGGCGTTTATATCGTTCAGGCATCGGCCGAAGGGCAAATCGTCCGGCAAAGCCTCACGTTGCAGAAATAAAAAAGGGCGGCATCTCTGCCGCCCTTTACGTTTTAGGGGTTGTCTTGCGGACAGAGCGGGCAGTACAAGGCAATGTCCACGGCGGCGTTGTTGATGCGGCCGCCCCCCTCCTGAATCAAACCAAAATCAATGGTTTCCTGCGAACGAATTTTTACTTTGTTGCGGCTGAACTGGTAGGTATAAGCTCCCTGATTAACCGTGATGGTAAAGTTTACTTCCTGATCGCACGGCGCGAAACTGGTCAAAGACAAATAGGTTTCGTTTTTGTTCTTATCGCCGGAGCACTTGCCTGACCATACCTCGACCTTTTGCAGAAAAGTGAACTTGTAGGCATATTTATTAAAGCCCTTATCATAGACGAAATGCGAGGTGCTGATGTCGTATTTTTCACTGATTTCGCAGGGATTGGAACAGCTCAACAGCAGAACGGCAGCCGCGAGGGGCAGTATGGATTTCATTAGGCACCTCTTTCCCGACTGCGGCGCCGCAGCATGTCGCTGATGCGTTTGCCGACCAACCGGTCCGCGGCTGCAACGACCTTTTTGATGACCTCAAAGACATCCTCGTCACCCGGCCAGTACTGTTTGAGCAGCTCGGGCGGGGTATTGCTCAACAGGCCATGCAGCACGTAAGCGGTCAACACCAGATCGTCGGCCCAGGCGACCGGTCCGATGATTGCCTCAGGAATGAGATCGAACGGAGAGATGAAATAGGCCACCGCAGCCATCAACTTGAGGCGTTCGGAAATCGGTACGCGCGGATCGATCGACAGCTTCCACACCAAATAGAACATGTCGGGCGCCCAAATGATGTACTTGGCGTAAGGAGACGCCGCATTCAGATTGGTATTGATCCATTCCAGCACCTTTTGGCGCAATTTCAGGTAAAAACCTTGCTCCTTTTCCATCGCCGTACTCCCTAAAGTCTTTTTCAACTGCAAAAATGTAGCAAAACGGAAAAGAAAAGCCAAGAATTCTTTTTACTGTTCCCCAAAAGTGCCCCTTTTACAAAAGTTTTTGTGCGCTTGATAAAAAGCCGGAAAAACTTGAATCTCTTTGTACTTCTTTTGAATCAAAAAGTAAAAAAGCAGAAAATAATTCCGCTTTATATTTTTTTATTGAAAATATTTTTTAACTTTAATAAGAAAATTGAAATAGGCTTGTTGGGGAAAAGCGTTGAAAACGACGCTAAAGTCCAGTAAACTGTTTAAAAAACGAAAGGAGCTGCCATGAAGAACCTCGTTGTTACCGCTGCGATTCTTTTGCTGGTCGTCGCCGGTGCCTGGGCGCAACTCAATCCGGCGGACCGGCCGACTTGGAGCAGAGGCGTGATCTTGAATTTCCAAGAGAGCACAGAACTCGGCGAGGCGTTCAATCTGATTCAGGTTGAATGCAACAACCAATCGATTTTCGAACCGGCCAATAACCCGGCGCCGGTCAACAAGCCGGACGATTTCCCCTTTAACAGCGCCAACGTCGGCAAAATCACCACCACGGCCTGCGACAAAGAGGGATTTTACATCGACAAAGAATTCGTTCTTGATTTTACCTTCAGGCCGTGGATTTGGGTCGACGTGATTGCGCCGGCGGCAGGCAAAAAAGTTTTGCTCGTATTGGAAGCGTGGAGCGATCCGAGCGTTCGTAAGGAATTCGAAGCGACCACCAGCGAAGGCGGTGTATGGGAGCGGTTGACGTTCGACGTCGGCGGCACCGAGTCGTTCAAATACGGCCGCGTCGGCTTGTTTTTCGATTACGGCGGCACGACAGCCGGCGAGGTGTGGTATTTTGACAACGTACGCCAGATGCAGCCGCCAATCACCTACGACAACGGCCTGATCGAGGACTTTGAGACGCCCAACCGCATGTTCTGGGGCGATTGGGGCGGTTGTGAATTCACCATCGGCGAAAACCCGTCGAAAAATGACGCCAATCCCAGCAACATGGTCGGCATTTTCTACACAACCGCCGAACAATGGGAAGGGGCCTGCAATGCCGAGCGCCTCTATCCGCTCGATTTTGCCGGCGCCAACGGCGGCTCGATCACGGTCCAAGTCTA
>JAPDQV010000038.1:11336-15273 GCA_034505495.1 candidate division KSB1 bacterium
GTTCTTCGGCAACCGGCGAGGATTGGTATATTGACGACATCATCTGGACCGGCCAACCGACCAACGTTGCGAACAAAAAGCCGGAAAACCTTGACCTTGCGATCCGCAACTATCCTAACCCCTTCAACCCGATTACGACCATCAGCTACAACCTGCCTCAGGCGGCCATGGTCAATCTGGCGGTTTTCGACCTCAACGGCCGTCAAGTAGCCCAGTTGATCGATCACCGTCAGGCAGCCGGCTCTTACGAGATCCGCTTTGATGCCTCGCAGCTGCCCAGCGGCACTTATTTCTGCCGCCTGATTGCCGGCGAGCGCGTCGATACTCACAAAATGCTGCTGCTAAAGTAGTTCCGGCACGTTCGAATTCCACGGGCGGAGCATTCAGCGTTTATTTGCTCCGCCCTTTGTTTTGTCATGATGGTTCCATCCGTCCATTATCAAAAAGCATGAATAAAGCATTTTCCCTCTTTATCCTGATTCTCTGCACTGTCGAACTGCCGCCGTCTGCTTTCGGCGAGGAACTAGAGAGTGAGGCGGTCACCCTTACTTCTTCGAATCTGCCCATCCTACTAATTGACACCCGCGGCAGAGCCATTCCGGACAGCTTTCGGATACCGGCCAAGCTCGAGGTGAAATACAGAACCGACGGCAGCCGGAATTTCATCGACGATCCCTCTTTGCTTCAAGTCGATATCGCCATTGAAATCCGCGGCTCCTCCTCGGCCTATTTCGACAAAAAGAGCTACGGCTTTGAGACGCGCGATTCGGCCGGCAATAATTTGAACGTGTCTTTGCTCGACATGCCGAGGGAGAATGACTGGATCCTCTACGGCCCTTACAGCGATAAAAGTCTGATCCGCAATGTACTTACTTTTAACTTGGGGCGAAGCATGGGGCGCTACGCTTCCCGCACCCGCTTCTGCGAACTGGTGCTGAACGGCAGGTACCAGGGGCTTTATGTGCTGATGGAGAAAATCAAGCGGGATAGAAATCGCGTGGCGATTGCCGAGCTAAATCCCGATGATAACCAAGGCGACGCCGTGACGGGAGGGTATATCCTCAAAGTCGACAAACGGGATACCAACCCGCCCGGTTGGACGTCTCCGGCAAGGCCGGTCAACGGCGGCGAGCAGATCTTTTTCCAGTACGTTTATCCGAAAGCCGAGGTGATAACTCCGGAGCAGAAGCACTATATTCAAAACTACATTTACCAATTCGAGGCTGCTCTCAACAGCGCCAACTATCGCGACCGAGAGCGGGGATACCTGCCTTTTGTCGATGAGCTCTCTTTCGTCGACATGATGATCATCAACGAATTGACCAAAAACATCGACGGTTATCGCTTCAGCACCTTTATGTACAAAGACCGCGGCGGCCCTTTGACCATGGGGCCGATTTGGGATTACGACTTGGGTTTCGGCAACGTGGATTACGGCCACGAAAGGGCCATGCACCCGGACGGTTGGATGTACAATCAGTCAGCCGGCCGCATGTATTGGTGGCCGCGGATGATGCAGAACTATCGCTTCAAGCTTCTTTTGAGTCGGCGTTGGTACGACCTTCGTCGCTCATCCTTCAGCAACGGCCGCGTGCTCGCCGTCATCGATTCATTGACTCAGCTCATTGATGAGGCGCAACAGCGTAATTTTCAGCGTTGGCGGGTACTCGGCGTCTACCTCTGGCCGAATTTCTACGTCGGCAAGACCTTTGCCGATGAAATCGATTATCTCAAAAGCTGGATATTAGAACGCCTGGAGTGGATGGACCGCAACATGCCGTATCCTGATACCGAGGTCGTTCAAACCGACGAAAAGAATCAGGCGCCGCTCGCCGTTTTCCCCAATCCGTTTCGCGACAGGATTGAATTTATTCTTCCATCCAGCCCCAAACCCCGCGAGCTGCGCATCTATAATTTACTCGGCCGGCTGGTAGGCAGCATGACGCTGCCGGGCGGTTCGGCTCCCAATTGCACAATATGGCGGGAATTTGATTCGGATAGTGATGCGATGAATGCGGGCATTTATTTCTATTCTCTCTATGAGGAAGGAAAAGCGGTGTCCTGCGGAAGGATCATCAAAATACAATAGAAAAGCGCCTGCCCCAGGAGCAGGCGCTTGCGTCGTCAAGCTATTTTCTAACCAGTTCGGCTGCCAATTTTAATTCAACCTCGTGTCCTACCACCAAGCCGCCGGTTTCCATCACCTTGTCCCATGTCAATCCCCACTCCGTACGGTTCAGGACGCCGGTTGCTTCCACGCCCAGCCTTTCGTTTCCCCATGGATCTTTGATCGGACCGGCAAGCGTTGCAAACAGCTCAATCGGCTTGGTAACGCCGTGCATCGTCAAATTGCCTACGACTTTATAGCGCCCGCCTTCCTTCTTAATGGAAACGGTTTCAAAGAGAATTTCCGGATACTTTTCGACGTCAAAAAAGTCGGCGCTGCGCAGATGGTTGTCGCGCGCTTCATTGCCGGTGTTGATGCTCGCCGCTTTGATGACGCCTTTGACCCGAGCGCCTTCAATATTTTGCGGGTCGAGCAGGATTTCGCCGCTGTAATCGGTAAATTTACCGTTCACTTTGGAGATCACCATGTGTTTGACGGAAAATCCTATTTCCGTATGTGAAGCATCCACCGTCCACTCGGCAGCGTTGAGTCCAATATTGATGAGCCATGCCGTAGTCAGTCCATACAATATTTTCTTCATAAAAAAGCCTCCTTGTTATTATACCTTGTTTTTTAAAAAACAGGAAAAGTTTAACAAGAAGGCTTGATGATTTATTTCAAATTCATTTCAGCGAATTAAGGCCATTTTGACGTACGCAACCTGCTCTCCCATTGTCGCGCGCAGGTAATAAACACCGCTGGGCACTTGTTCACCCTGTTCGTTCCGACCGTCCCATACCAAGCGGTGCACACCGGCGTCGCGCTTTTCCTTCAACAAAAGGGCGATTCTTTGGCCCAACACATTAAATACTTCAACCGTCAGCTGCCCCGGCTGCGGGAGCTCGCACTGAACGACGGTTTGGGAATTGAAAGGATTCGGGAAGGCCGGGTGCAGGGCAAAGTGATCGGGAAGCGAGGCTTGCGCTGCCGACACTGCCGCCGGGAAAGCCTGATTGGCGGCTGCCGGGGTGGGCTTGTACTGCAGCCGCCACTCTCCATCTCCATCCGGAAACCGCCCCCAGGACGCATCCTTGGCCATAGAGGCAAAGGTAACGGAATCGACAAACGAGACCGAAGTACGGTTGATTTTCACCAAAGCGACTTTTTCGCCCCGCGCGCTGAGTTTGAAATTAAGATGGCAGGCCCCCTGCTCCGGCTGCCCGTCCGCCCAAAGCAGCAGAAAACCCTTTGCCGGAATGGTCGTCTGTTCCGGCCGATCGACCGCTATGCGATGCTTGGTCGGGTTGGCGGGATCATCCGTTAAATAGAGGCCGGCGATATCGATCGGTTCGTTTCCGCCGTTGTACAGCTCGATCCAGTCGTCGAATTCTCCCGCTTCATCCGCCAGGGTGGACGTGTTGTCCGCCATCACTTCGTTGATGACCAATCCTTCGGTTAGGGCCGGTCCAAAGTGATAGGCATAGGCGCCGATATCGCTGCGGGTGCCGTCAGGATCCAATGGGGCAGAGGGATCACCCGCATCAATGCAGGGCGAATCGAGCAAAAGATTGAAATTGCCATGCAGAGGATCGACAAATTGCGCCTCGCCCTTCAAGTTTCCTTCTCCCGGCAGCAGGCTTTTTTCCGAGAGGCAGTAGGAAAAATGCACATCGGATTGATTGAGGGTTTCGGCTTCGAGATCGAATCGGCCGGCAAAGATCGAATTGGATACGACCGCCCGGCCGCCTCCTTGTCCGCTGGTTTTTTCGTACAAAGCCAGACCGGTACGGCTATCATAGAACGTGCAATGATCGACGGTAACTTCGGAAG
>JAPDQV010000038.1:15283-16438 GCA_034505495.1 candidate division KSB1 bacterium
GCATCCTTGACCGCCACGCCCATGGCTGCATTGACGATCAGATTGCGGCGAATGAGGGTACCCAGAGATTTTTCACCGACGGAAATGCCCTTATCCGGCGTATTGAAAATGCGGTTGCCTTCGATCAGAACGTTCTTTGATGCGCCGATGTCGATGCCGTCGCGGTTGGGATCGTCGCTGATGATTTCGATGATCGAATTGCGAATAACACCTTCGTCTACCGAATCAAAGTCGACCTCGCCGTTGCCGAAGAGCCGACAGGATTCGATGCGTGCCGATGCATTCTGCACATGGAGAATGTCGTCCCCGGCTCCCGTGCCGTCAAACGTACAGCCGATCAGCGTAATGCGGCCGCCGACGGCGTTGAAGGGCTGCCGACAGTGATTGATGGTGACGCGATCGAGCGTGAGATCGGAATTCTGCACGGCCACGGCGGCATTAAAGCGGGCGGCGTCGGCGCCGGTCGTAGCGCCTTGGATGAGTGTGTGAGACAGGGTCGAGCCGCTGCTTGCTTGATCGAAGCATACGGCTCCCCATTTGCCGCCGCCGATGCCGCGGAAAGCGACGGGGGCCTCTGCAGTTCCGTTCGCCTCGAGTTTACCGCGCACAATCAGATCGGCGCCTTCGGCAAAGCGCACCTCCGTTCCGGGTTCCAGTGTGAGAATCGCGTTCGGTTCTATCGTGACGCTGCCGAGAGCCAGGTGAGGCGAGCCTGCTGCCGTCAGCGTCTGACTGCCGGATATCGAGCTCGGCAGAACCCGTGCGCTCTCGGGCTGAAAAGCGGCGATCAGCGAGCGGTCGCCGTCCAGCGTAAGCGTCAACTCGGGTTCCATGGAGATCGTTTGGTCTCCGCCGAGCTGTTCCGCTTCGATTTCCAAGTCGAAGCTGAGGTCCGAACTGGAGCCGCTGTTCTGATGAATCTCTACGGCAATCAGGTTGCTGCCGTTGACCAAAACGCTGCCCGGAAAAGAAAACTCGAAAAAGGTGCTTTCATCGGCACCGCCGACGGCTGATAAAGCGGGCGTACTGTGCTGAACCTCCCCTTCCGGCATATTCGAGCGAAATAGTTCTACACCGTTGAGGTAGACCACGGCGCCGTCATGGGTTCAGGTTGGAAAGCCGAGTTGATCAGTTCGGCATAACGGGAAACCAGCC
>JAPDQV010000038.1:16448-20921 GCA_034505495.1 candidate division KSB1 bacterium
GATTTTGGAAACGTCATTGACCGTAAAAACAGTGCGAAAATAGACGGTCATATATTTGTGCGAAGGATCCGGCCCATAGTCGATCACCGTCGCCTCATCGTTTTCGCCGTAACCGAACTGCGCTCGGCCGCTTTTCCAGGAGAGATCATTGTAGCCGGCGGTATACCAATTATCGGCCGGTCGATTGTTTTGATCAAAATAACGCCAAGTTGAACCGCGAGGCAAGAGCAGGGTTTTTGACGCTGAGGCGCCGTACCAACCGACGAAAGCAAAACCAGGATTCGGCTGGGCGCGAAGAACAACCCGCATGCCGGGAAAATAGACGCCGCTAAAAGTGCCGCTGGTTTTGGCGCTGCCGATCTGCACCACGCCGTAGTTCGGCTGCTGCACCTGAACATTGAGCCTGACTTGGCGGCCCAGGTTCAGCAGAGAGACGAGCTGCTGAGCGGCAATCGCCGGCCTTGCCTGAACGATACTGCGCATATCGTTGACGTTGTTCTGCCAATCGGTCATGGACGGGATGCCGCAGACGCCGTTGCCGCAATGGTCCTTCCAGCGCTCGATGTGCCGCGGCATTTCAGCCGCAATACCCGCCCGTAGGCTGTCGAGCAGCGCCGTCATGGGTTCAGGTTGGAAAGCCGAGTTGATCAGTTCGGCATAACGGGAAACCAGCCGTTGCTTAAATTCGTTGTTTTTCAACAGATTGCGGAACAGCTCGAACTTTTCCGCCATATCGGCCCAGGCGTTGAAATTGCGGTCCCGGAAGCCGCGATCCATGTCGAACAACAGCCACTGCCATTTGCCGTCCGGTGTGTGCGGCCGCCAGCAGCGGATATTGTGCGCCCAACTGGTGTTGCCGGTAAACGCCTCGGCAATGATGTAATCGATAAAATTGTCAATATCGACACGCTCGGCGACCCAGGCATAATGTTCAGCCTGCGCCAAATCATGCGATGAAATATATGCAATGAGTTCGTCGAAGGCCTTGCGGTCACCGTCAAGAACGGTAACCGGATCGGCTTGACGCTCGTCGATATACAAAAGATCCAGGCTGTCGGGATCTACTCCATGATAGGAAGCCAGATAATCGCCGTTATATTTTTCCCGAATGTTATGAATGCCGTAATATTCGCCGTTGATAAAGACAACAGACGGCCGATAAGCCTGCGTATCGATCGTCAGGCTGCGGCGCATCAAACTTTGAATAAAACCGTCGCGAAACATGGTGCGATGCCAGTCGTCGCTGCTGCTGCGGAGAATAAAGGAATCAAAGGTTTGCACCGATTGTCCCGGAAAAAGAGGGTACTCGAGCGTCCGATTCATGAAAACCGCCAGTGACTTTTGCGGAATATAAATGGCTGTGCGGCCGAAGAGGCGCAGATCCACATTTTCGGCGAATTGCCGGACGCCGTTCGTTTCGAAAAACTCTAAAACCGCCGGTCTCTCCCAATTTTTGCGGACGTTAATGTTTCGGTCGACATAGATGCCGTACTCATCGCTGAACAAGTTTGCCGACTCGGTGGAGATCGAGATGACCGGCAAGGTCGACTCTTCATCGATGAACAAGGTGCAGGTCTCTACCGGCCCTGGAAGTAGTCCGGGTTCATAAGCGCGCGCCTTGATGACCGTGGTGCGGGTGACGACGATCGGCGACTGATAAACCTTTGAATTGCGTGTCGGTGTCGAGCCGTCCAGGGTGTAGCGAATGGTTGCGCCGTTCCCGGCAGAGAGCAGGACGGCTTGAGCATCGCGATAAAAACCGGGCGTAAGAGAAAATTTGACTTTTCCTGCTCGCTCACCCACAAGATAACCCTCTAAAGCGTTGGCTTTTCCCGGCGTAGGCTGTTCGAAATAGAGCAGCCGGTGAGGATCCTTCGGATCTCGTCCAAAGGAAATGTCGCTGAACTGTTTCTTAAAGGTGAGGGTATCGACGACCGTGCCGTCGGCGGCAAACAGTCCAACCGTCTCGCCGTCGTTGTCCAGTTTAAAGTTAGTATGCAGGTTTTTCAACGCCGCGTCGTTGCCGTCGGCCCATATCAAGAGATAGCCGTTGACGGGGACGGTCGTGCCGGCCGGGATCCGCCATTTATTCGGCACAGACAGATCATCGGTCAGATAAGCGCCGCTCAAATCGACCGTAAAAGGACCCGAGTTATAGATCTCGATCCAATCTCCATATTGAAGCGAATCCGGATCGAGAGCGGTCATCTTGTTGGAGGCCATGATTTCATTGATCCATACAGCCGAAAAAGAGACGTGTGTTAAAACGGCAAAGATAAAGAGTACTTTACGAACCATACGCATTTCCAATCGTGTTAAAGTGATCCATAAGCCTATTCGGAAAAGTCGACGCAAGCAGACGCAGTAATTAACCTTTAGATGCATTAGAGCTATTGAAACGGCACGCGGAGCTGCAGGTGAAAAAGCTGCTTAAAGGCGTGAGCCATGGAAGAGCACGTCTAGATGCAGTTTGTAACGGAACAGCATAAATTTACTTTATGAGAAAATAAACCTAAAGTAAAAAATCATGGAATCTTTGGTTTTTTCGTACAAATGACACTTGTTCTACTCCATAATTTCCCTCTTGAATAGAAAGCGCAAGACAGCCATTCTGCCTTTTTTTAGGAGCAAATCCTATAATCAAAAGACAAATTGCCTTGCTTAGCATGGTTGCTTTTAATTGCAATGCTCTAAAAGTCGGTTATCAACGCCGATAGCAGCAAATTTGGGTTTCACTTTAAAAGAAAATTGCTATATTTTCTTTTGGGTCTTAAAGAGGAAGGTATATGGCGAACTCTATCAATCGCAGGACATTCCTCAACCGATTCGTTGGGGCGGCGGCTGCACCGCTTGCTCTATCCTTATCCGCCGAGCCTTCGTCCGCGGAAAGACCCAACATCATCCTGATACTCTCGGATGATCATCGCTATGATTTCATGAGTTTTCTCGGCAAACCTTCCTTTTTGCGCACGCCCCATCTCGACCGCATGGCCGCCGAAGGCGTGCACCTGCAGAACGCATTCGTTTCGACCGCCCTCTGCTCTCCCAGCCGCGCCTCTATTCTAACCGGCCGGTACGCTCATTCGCACGGCGTAGTAGACAATAACGTCGATATCCCGAAGGGTACGGTTTTCTTTCCTTCTCTACTCCGGCAAGCGGGTTATCAGACCGCGTTTATCGGCAAATGGCACATGGGAGACGAAAGCGATGAGCCGCGGGAAGGTTTTGACAAATGGATCAGCTTTCGGGGTCAGGGGGTCTACTATGATCCGGAACTCAACATCGACGGTCAGAAGATCCGCCGTGAAGGATACATTACCGATCTGCTGACCGACTATGCGCTCGACTGGCTGCAGAACGTCGATCCGCGGCGCCCGTTCTTTCTTTTTCTTTCGCACAAAGCCGTACATGCCATGTTCGAGCCCGCGCCCCGTCATCGCGGCCTTTATCGGGATGCCGTTCTCGAATATCCGCGCAGCATGGCCGATACCGAAGAAAACTATCGCGGCAAGCCGGCTTGGGTGCGCGCCCAGCGCAACAGTTGGCACGGCGTCGATTATCTCTATCACGGCCAAATCGATTTGGACGACTTTTATCGTAGCTATTGCGAGACGCTGCTTGCGCTGGACGAGAGCATCGGGCGGGTACTCGATTTTCTCGATGGAAAAAAGCTGAGCGACAAAACGCTGGTTCTGTATATGGGGGATAACGGCTTTTGTTTCGGCGAGCATGGGCTGATCGACAAGCGGCATATGTACGAACCCTCGATCCGCGTGCCGATGTTGGCGCGTTGGTCCTCGCATATTCGCCAGGGAAGCATCATTCCGCACTTGGTACAGAACATCGACGCGGCGCCGACAATTCTCGAAGCTGCCGGAGTCCGTCACTCCCTGCCGATGGACGGCCGCTCCTTTCTCCCGCTGCTCTTCGGTAAAGAAATCCCCTGGCGCGACCGCATTTACTACGAATATTATTGGGAAAGCAATTTCCCTCACACGCCGACCACTTTCGGAGTGCGCACCGAATGGTGGAAATACATCCATTATCACGGTATTTGGGACGTCGACGAGCTCTATAACCTGGCCGAGGATCCGGAGGAGATGCGCAACCGCATCGACGATCCGACGCTGCAGGCGCTTGTACGGGAGCTGAAGGACGATCTTTGGAATTGGCTGGAACGCACCGGCGGCATGCAGATTCCTCTGCGCCGCGAACAAGGTTTTCGAGCCGATCAACGAAAAGCAAAATAGAACGTCATCTATGGAGGATACTATGAAAAAAACCGCAGCCTGCCTTTTACTGACCGCCGTGTTTTCTCTCCAGGCGGCCGATTTCCCGCCCGAAATCAAAGTCGGCGGTTTTGCCATTGGACCGCAACTATGGAGCTTTCGTTTGTTCACCTTTGCCGAGGGCGCCTATAAGGCCAAAGACGCCGGGTGCTCCGTTTTGGAGGCATTTCCCGGCCAAATGTTG
>JAPDQV010000038.1:20931-30972 GCA_034505495.1 candidate division KSB1 bacterium
ATAACGCCGATCCGGCCGTTTGGGCGCACGCCAAAAAAATCCTGGAGCATGCCGGTGTGCGGTTGGTGAACTATGGCGTGGTCGGTTGGAAGGACGAAGCGGAAATGGAACGCGTTTTCGTCTTTGCCAAGCTGATGGGCATTCCGGCGATTTCGATCGAGCCGGCCGATCATTCACCGGCCGCCCTCGATGCGATCGAAAAAATGATCCAAAAATACAATATTCGCGTCGGTATTCACAATCACCCGCGGCAGCCGAACAATCCCGATTACATTTACTGGAACGTCGACGAGGTTCTCAAGCTGGTCTCTGGGCGCGATCCGCGCTTCGGATTGGCGTGCGACACCGGTCATTGGCTGCGCTCCGGGGTCGATCCGCTTGCGGCGATTCAGAAGGCCCAAGGCCGCATCATCAGCGTACATCTCAAGGATCTGAATGCGTTCGGCAATCCGCAAGCCGAAGACGTACCCTACGGCAAAGGCGTGGGGAAGATCGGCGAAATTCTGAAAGAGCTGAAACGCCAAAATTTTCAGGGCAACATCTCGATCGAATACGAAAGCGAGTGGGAAAACAACCTGCCGCGCATTCAGGAGTGCGTTACGTTTGTGTTTCAGTCCGCCAAGCCGTTCTAAGGTTAAAGGCAGTCAGTCTCGTTCATAACAGGAAACCGGATGGAACAGATCAAGGACTCTATTCAAGGACTGGCATCGATTGTTTGGGGATGGCCGTCGTTTTTCCCCTTGATGGTGCTGATTCTGCTCGGCACCGGCATTTATGTCACCTTTAGGCTCAAATGGATTCAGTTGTTCAAGTTGGGGCATTCGATCAAGGCGATGCTCGGCAGGTACAATAATCCGAGTGACCCCGGCGACATCACGCATTTTCAAACTCTGTCGGCAGTGCTTTCGGCGACCGTGGGCATCGGTAACATTGCCGGTGTGGCCACGGCGATCTATTACGGCGGCCCCGGGGCGCTGTTTTGGATGTGGGTGACGGCCGTGTTCGGTATGGCGTTGAAATATGCGGAAGCCACGCTGGCCGTCCGTTACCGCGTGATCAACGCCGACGGCTCGGCAAGCGGCGGGCCCATGTACTACATCGAAAAAGGCTTGGGCCGCCGCTGGAAGCCGATGGCGGTTGCGTTTGCCGCGTTTGCCGTCATTTCTTCCATGGGAACCGGCAATTCGATCCAGGCCTTTACCTGCGCCGACCAGATTCTCAGCGAATTCAAATTGGCTCTGCCGACCGGTCATTTTTTGATTACGCCGATCGATTTCCTCGGCATCTACGTGGAGCCGGTTCGTATTGCCGTCGGGTTGTTGCTGGCAAGTACCGTGGCGCTGGTCATCATCGGCGGCATTCGCCGCATCGGCAAAGTCACCGCATGGCTTTCGCCGATCATGGGCTTGATCTATTTCATCGCGGGCAGCACCATTCTGCTGCTCAATTGGCGGCACCTCCCTTCCTCCTTCGCCGTCATATTCAGCCAGGCCTTCAGCCCCCGTGCCGAGCTCATCGGCTTTACCGGCGGCGGCTTTATGCTCTTTCTCAACACCATGATTTGGGGCGTCAAACGCGGCCTCTTTTCCAACGAAGCGGGACAAGGCTCAGCACCGATCGGTCATGCGGCTTCCAAAACCAAAGAACCGGCGCGGGAAGGCACCGTGTCGATGCTCGGGCCGTTCATCGATACCTTGGTCATTTGCTCCATCACCGGCCTGGTCATTGTCTGCACAAATTCATACGAAGTGCTGGTAAACGGCAGCCGCATGAACAGTTCGCCGCTGACCGCCTATGCCTTTCGCAACGGTTTGGCGCCGCTTTTCGCTTACGGCGATAAGATCGTCACGCTTTCCGTCTTTCTTTTTGCCATTTCCACCGCCATCAGCTGGAGCTACTACGGCGACCGCGCCGCCGAATATCTCTTTGGCCGCAAAGCGGTGCTGCCCTACAAGTGGGTGTACGTGCTCTTTCATTTTATCGGTGCCATCGTGCCGCTCGAGGTCGTCTGGGGTTTCGGCGATGTGGCGCTGGGACTTATGGCGGTGCCCAATCTCATCGCTCTGATCGCCCTTTCTGGTCAGGTCAGACAAATTACCGAGGATTATTTTAGCCGCAGAGAACAATGGGAGAGGCGCTGAAGAGCCAAACGACAAAGTTGTGAAAACAAAAACGGCGGACAATTACCTTGAGGAAACCATGAACGCCAAACTTTTTCGGTTGCCGTTCACTCTGCTCATTTCGATAATCTCGGCCGTCGGTCTGTTTTTCTATTTTTTCTTTCGCATCAATCCCGAACTGATCTATCAGGCCCAGCAACCGGTCTTTTTTTTCGATCGTCTCTTTTGGGATGAATTTCGCCTGCAGCCCGGCGGCGCAATACTATGGTTAAGCCGACTCGCGGCTCAGCTTTACTACAACCGCTTCCTCGGTTCGCTCCTGCTTGCCCTTTTGCTTACGCTGATTCCGTTCCTGTTTCATCAGACCTTAAAAATCATCGTGAATGATCGGCCGTCTCCAAATGAAGTTTTTCCGTTTGCCTGGCTGCCGTTGCCGATTCTTATTCTGCTCTATAGCCGATACGACTTTGGCCTTACCGCGGCGCTGGGCGCGCTGATCACCTTGACGGTAACCTTTATACTTTTTCGTTTTGCGCCGAAAAATTTGGTTTGGCGGCTCGTTACGTTCACGGCTCTTTTTGCCGTGCTCTATTGGATGACCGGCGGACCCGCATTCCTATTTGCCGGTCTAACAGCCCTGGCATGGTCAACGAGCAGACCGCCCGCTGCTGCGACTTCGCTTGTAACGGCGCTCTTTCTGGCCTGGCTCGGCATGCAAACAATTTGGCTCATTAGGCCTCAAGAAGCCTTTACCGCCAACCTAAACTTCCAAACCTCTCTGCCGTTCAAACTTGACGTGTGGTTTTGGATCTGCTTTCTTATCGTTGCAGCCTTTTACCGGTTGTTGTCGCGAAAGAAAACCGCACAGGGTAAGTCCGTAAAAACGTCTCGGACCTTATCCCTTGCGGTGCAAAGCAGCGTAGTGCTTCTTGCTTTGGCTGCGGCGCTCGCGGCGCCGATCGATGCCGCCCAGAAAAAGCTGCTCCGTCTGGACTATCACGCGCGCCGCGGCCAATGGCGGCAGGTGTTGGAAACCGTCCAAGACGGTGGGCTGATCAACACCTATATCGGCCAGTTTCAGGCCAACCGTGCCCTTTTTCATCTCGGAAAGTTGTGCAGCGACATGTTCACCTTTGAGCAGCGCGCCGGAATCGACGGCCTTTTCCTCCACGAAAGCCTGCGCGCCGCCTACCCGCTGAGCTTCAGCGATCTCTATTTCGATTTGGGCTATATCAATGAAGCGCAACACTGGGCACACGAGTCGCTCTCGGTTTTTGGGGAAACGCCTTGGAATCTGCAAAGACTGGCCGAGGTCTATTTGCTGAAAGGCGAGACCGCCGCTGCGCGCAAATGTCTCGAGCGACTGATGCGCACCGTTTGGCATCGCCGTTGGGCAAAACAGTTGCTGCCGCTGCTCGAAAGGCCGCAGGAAAAATGGCCGGACTATCTGCGCCTTGCAAAACAGAACATGCCGACGACCGATTTTCTCTTTATTCCCGGCGAACCGGAAGAATGTCTAGAACATTTGTTGGCCGACCGTCCGAATAATCGGGCAGCTTACGAGTATGCGCTGGCCGCAGCCATGCTGCTCGGCAAAGTCGGCAAACTAATGAACTTGACCGACCGCATCGAGGACTTTGATTATCGGGCTGTCCCCCGCCATGTGGAAGAGGCCATGTTGCTGTTCATCAGCAACGTCGGGCAAAAGGATCACAAGCTTCCCGCCTACGGCCTCTCGCCCGCCACGCTGCCCAATTACCGGCAGTTTCTCGCCGTTTTGGAAAAATACAAAGGCGACAAGAACGCCGCTTTGCCCGAACTGCGGCGTTTCAGCGACACCTATTGGTTTTATGCGATGTACCGCCTGAAAAAACAGTGAGGTTGAGTTATGCCGCCGAAGGAGAAAGCCCTTGCATTCTTGCTCGCTGCGGGACTGGTTTGGCGAGCCGCCCAAGCATCGCAAATCGACCGCACGCCCAAAATCTACCCGGACTATGCCGGAATTACGATTCCCCCGAACATTGCGCCGATGAATTTTGTCATCGAAGAGCAAGGCAGGCAATATCGCGTGGTCATCAGCGGCGAGAACGGCAAACCCATTCGACTCAAGGGTCGCTCCGAAAAAATCATCATTCCGCAGCGCAAATGGCGGAATTTGTTGGAAGGCAATCGCGGCAAACCGCTGCAAATTGTCATAGCGGTGAAAGACAGGGGGCAGTGGCGGGAGTTTCGTCCCATCTTGAATCGAGTAGCCGAGGAACCGATCTCCGAGACCCTCGTCTACCGGCTCATCAAACCGCTCTATGTCTATTGGAAGGAAATGGGCATCTATGAGCGCGATCTGACCGGCTTTGAGGAACGGCCGATTCTCTTTAATCGCAACACGGGAGATAACTGCGTCAACTGTCACGCTTTTGCCGACCAACGCGGCGACCGCATGCTGGTGCATCTGCGCGCCGGCGCGCCGGGCACCGCCATGCTGTTGGCCGCCGGCAACCGAATCCGCAAGATCGATACCTCGACAGACTTTAACCGCGCCGTAGCCTACCGAGACTGGCATCCGAGCGGCAAGTGGATCGCCTTTTCCGCCAACACGGTCAATCAATTCTTTCATGCCGTCGGCGAAAACCGCGACGTGTACGATAAAGCCTCGGACATTGTTCTCTACGACGTAGAAAACAACCGCATCACCGGTTCGCCCAAAGTGGCCACTGAGATGATGGAGACTTATCCGGAATGGTCACCGGACGGCCGTACGCTCTATTTCTGCCGCACCGATCCGCTGGAAAAATACGATCCGAACGAGCACCCTTACCGCAAGATCAAATATGATCTGATGCGCATCGCCTGCGATCCTGAACGCGGTCTTTGGGGCGAAGTCGAGCCGGTTTTTGAAGCAAGCCGTCTGGGCAAGAGCGTCACGCATCCGAAAGTCTCGCCGGACGGACGCTATCTCCTCTTTTGTCTGGCGGAATACGGCAATTTTTCCATCTATCGGCCGGACAGCGACCTCTATCTGCTCGATTTACAGACCGGCGAGGTACGCGAAGCGCGGGAGCTCAACAGCGACAAATCGGAGAGTTATCATTGTTGGGATGCTTCCGGCCATTGGGTCGTGTTCAGCAGCAAACGGGAGGACGGACTCTGCGCCAGACCCTATTTCAGTCGTTTCGACGGCCGTAGTTTTTCCAAACCGTTCATACTGCCGCAAAAAGATCCGACCATCTACAGGCGTCTGCTCAAAACCTATAATGTGCCCGAGTTGGTTTCCGGAAAAGTGAGCGTGGATCGTCGAGCGCTCTTGAAGGCGGCTTGGAGCAGGGCGGTCAAGGCCAAGCTCGATCCGGAGCTCGGCCGCCGTACACAGGGAGAAGCCGATGAAATGTGGAAGCCGGTTCCGAAGCGGTAAGGTGACGGCGATCTGTCCGTCTTACCGAAGGAACTGCTCGGAGCGCTGCACGCCCAATGACTCGTAGATTTGGATGGTGGCTTTGGAGCGGTTGAGAGTATAAAAGTGTATGCCGCGCACGCCGCTGTCGATGAGGTCGCGCACCTGTTCGCCTGCCCAATGCACGCCCGCCTTAGCCACGTACTCGTCGGTTTCGGCCCGCGCAATGAGCTTAAGCAGTCGCGCCGGAAGCCGCGCTCCGGCCGCCAATTCAGCCATGCGGTACATGCCCTGCCGCGATAGAATCGGCATAATGCCCGCAATGATCGGCACGCGAATCCCCGCCAGTTCGCAGCGCTCGCGAAAATCGTAAAAATCGCGATTATCGAAAAAGAGCTGCGTGATGATGTAATCGGCGCCTTCGTCGACTTTGGCTTTCAGATAGTCCATTTCCAAAAGCCGATTCGGCGTCTCGGGATGTCCTTCCGGAAAACCTGCCACACCTATGCTAAAGTTGGGAAAATGTTTTTTAATGAATCGCACCAAATCGGCGGCATAAAAAAAGCCGTCCGGCTCAGGCTTCCAAACTGCGCTTCCTTTCGGCGGATCGCCGCGCAAAGCCAAAATGTTGTCGATGCCGTTTTGGGCATAACGTTCGAGAATAGCGGCAATCTCGCTGCGTGTGGAGCCGACGCAGGTGAGATGCGGCACGACGGTCAAATCAGTTTCGCGGGAAATTTTTAGGACCAGATCATGCGTCTGTTCGCGGGTCGAGCCGCCTGCCCCATAGGTAACGCTGACCCAGGACGGATTGAGCGGCCGCAGCTCGGCAATGGTGAGGAAAAGCTGTTCCCACCCCTGCGCGGTCTTGGGCGGAAAGAATTCAAAGCTGAAGGTAATCGGAATTCGCGACAGGATTTCCTTGACCGTCATACAGTTTTTCCTTTTTACTTAATAAAATCATACAGGCGGAATTAAAGAGGAAAATCCCAATGAAGCTTAAAGGGGCTGCAAAGCCTACGATCGTATTTTGGGCCGCCGCGAGAAATGTCGGTAAAGTTGGATCGGCGGCTTTGTCCAATTAGATTAGATTTTCAATGATACGGCGGAGACACTCCATATCCACCGGCTTGGGGATGAACCCCACAACCTTTAGATCGGCAGCACGCTGTTTGATAAGATCGATATCATAGCCGGTCATAAAAATAATGGCCGTTTTTTGGTGATTGAGAATGGCGCGCGCGGCTTCGATGCCGTCCATCCCCCCGGCCAGCCGAATGTCCATCAGAATGAGATGGGGCTTTTCCTTGAGCGCGGCAACAACAGCTTCCTCCCCCTTGGCTTCCGGTTTTGGTACATCAAGTCCCCAGCTCTGCAATTCCATCTGCAGCAGTCGGGCCGTCAACAGCTCGTCCTCAACGATCAGTACCTTTTTCCTACCCGTCGTCATACCCTTTCCCAATAAAGTTCTTTCTTCAAGACAATCCTGCAATAGAGGCCGTTGCGGTTTTCGAAATGAATCTCTCCGTCCAATTGATGTTCGATCTGGCCGATTACGGTATCCAAGCCGACGCCGGCATGCCGGCGATAATCAAAACCCGGCGGAAAGCCGACGCCGTTATCGGCGACTTCGATGACCAATTCGTTTCGAGGGCTTTTTTTCAATGCAAGGAACATCTCTTTGTTACGTCCGTCCGGCCAGGCATGCTTGATCATGTTGGTGATGAGCTCACTGAGCACCATGCCGAGAGGCATTGCCGTATCCATAAGAACTTTGACGTCTTCCAACTCTTCGTTAATTTTGACGGCCTGAAAAACAGGATGCGATCTCTTGAGAAGATCGATCAGATCGCGAAAATATTCTCCCAGATTGACATGCGACAAATCCTGCGCCTGATAAAGCTTTTGATGCACCAGCGCCATGGCGTGAATCTTGATTTCGATATTGCCGAGCATTTCCCTGACTTCCTGCGGCAGAGTCTTGATGCGCGATGCGTTTACCCGCAGCAGCGAAATAATGACCTGCATGTTGTTCTTGGTGCGGTGATAGAGTTCCTGCAGCAGTCGTCTTTTAATCTCCAGCTCTTTGCGGATTTGCTCTTCCGCTTTTTTTCGTTCAGTAATATCGCGCACGCTGCCGACGATCTTTTTTGCGCCGGTTACCGTATCGATGCGCACCGCTGCAGTGACGGCGCA
Organism: candidate division KSB1 bacterium; assembly: GCA_034505495.1. Taxonomy (NCBI): domain Bacteria; kingdom Pseudomonadati; species Candidatus Zhuqueibacterota bacterium. The sequence continues at coordinate 28,636 of JAPDQV010000038.1, forward strand.
GGGAAGCAAGCTGCCGTCCTTGTTGCGGAGCGGGACCTCTAAGTCTGTAATTTGTCCTCCTTTAAGCAGGAGGTCGTTAAAGATATGCAGAATATTGCCTTCGGCAAAATCGAAAAGGGAACGACCGATCAGCTCCTCACGCGTATATAGACCTTTAGAAACAACGGCAACGGAAGGGCTAATCTCCAACAAATTGCCTGCCAGATCGCATTCGAAATAGACGTCTTGGATGTTTTCGAAAATGCCGCGGTATTTTTCTTCGCTGGTACGCAGCGCCGTCTCGGTCAGCTTTTGATCCTCGATGACATTGAGTAGAGCGCGACGCGACTGCTCGGCTATAGACAGCAGTTGCTCGCGTTCCTCTTCGGCGCGTTTACGTTCCGTGATGTCGCTAATAATATGTACGGCTCCAACCATCCGTCCTTTTTCATCCAGAAGGGGATCAACCATCACCTCACAGATCGAGCCGTTAATCTTCATTTCCATCCGCTCCCGCCGCAGGCTCTTTTTCGAAAGTTCGAACGGACAATCAGAAACCGGCTCATCGGTGCTGTGAACGAGTTTGTGGCATAGCATCTTTTGCAGTTTCTTTTCTGACTGGCCGACAAAGCGACGAAAGGCTTCGTTGGTCTGAAGGATGCGGTGTTCGGCATCCAAAAGAGCAATACCGTCCTGAATGGCGTCAAAAGTCTGTTTCCATTGCGCCAGGGACTCTTTAAGCCTTGCTTCCAATTCTTTTAAAGCCGCCAAATGGCCGATACTGGTTGCCGCAAGCGTCAGGAGCTGGAGATCAGATTCGGTAAACGGCCGCTTGTGTATGAGGTTGTCGGCTGAAAGGAAGCCGGCCATCCTTTCTCCGTCAAAAAGTCCGGCGACGATATGTTGTCCATGTCCGACGACCTGACCTTTTTCGTTCTGCAGGTCTGCCTCTTCGACGATGATGGACGGCTTTTTCGCCTTGAGCAGAGTCTGCACATCGCGCGGAATAAAGTTAACGACGGCTGTGCGCTCATCGCGCAGCCTGCCGGTCTCGTCTACACCCCAGGTTCCCAAACAGCGCTTATTTCTTTCATCTAATGTCCAAAATGCTACTCGGTCGATTTGTAATTCGTTAATTATAAATTCGACGGATCGGCGATAGAGCTCATCCGGAGTTGGTGCAAATGCCAATCGATTGATAAAGTCGATTAATTTGATCAGCTTTTCAGAAAACTCTTTTTGTTCTCTTTCTGCACGGCGCAGTTTCGTTACATCTTGAAAAATAATCTGCAGCGATTCCAGTTCACCCTTATTATCGAAAATGGGTGAAACCTGGTAATAGATATGTATGGGTTTGCCCCATTTGGTAACGTAAGGCTTTTCTCCCTCTGCTCTCTGACGATTTTCGACCGCCTTGCGAAATTCATCGGCAAGACCAAACTGAATCAGCAAAGGGAAATTGAGCAAATTGATGCTCATGGTCGCTTCGGCGGAGGGTGAGCCGAGAATGCGCAGCGCCTCCGGATTGACGCTGGTGATGCGGCCGTCCGGCAAGGCCGAAAGAATACCGACCGGCGCCGTCTCGAACAGCAGGCGATAGTGCCGCTCCTGACGCTGCAGAGCTTCATCCGTCATTTTCGCCAGCCGATGCTTTTCTTTTTGCTCCAGACAGTGGAGAATAGCGGGACCCAGGCGACGCAAATGCTCTTTGAGGATGTAATCGGCAGCTCCGGCCTTCATGCAGGCAACGGCTGTCTCCTCGTTAATCGAACCGGTGACCATGATCAGCGGAGTTTCAGGGGCTTTATTTTGGGCGATTTTGAGAGCCTTAATGCCGTCGAACTGCGGGAGACGATAGTCGGACAAAATAACATCGGGCTGAAATGATTCGAGGGCCAGCACATAATCCTGTTCTGTTTCCACAACCTGGACGGCGGCATCCGCAATGGTCTGTTGAATTTCAGCGATGACCAATTCGGCATCCTGCGGCGAATCTTCCAATAAAAGAACGCGGACCGGTTGGTTCATTCTCGACTTCTCCTGCTGCCTACGCTAAATCGACCTTCTTTGCCAGGTATTAACCTTGGCAGTATTTTTTGTTTAATAGGCCGTCAACGCTTGCGAGACTTTTTCCCTGCCCAATAAACCGGAGCTCCAACCCTCCTCTCCGCTCCCAAGTTTGCTGACATTTTTTCGATGTATATTCTTCTTTGAAGGCATAATAGCAAATTTTAGGTCAACATACAAGAAAAACAAGACATTTCAAAAGAACCCTATTCCTTTCAAAAAGCTTTTATTCGAGGACGCTCGCATATTTAGGCGGCCGACCCAATTCCATCAGCAGCTGATTAACTTCCT
>JAPDQV010000038.1:30982-34102 GCA_034505495.1 candidate division KSB1 bacterium
CCAACGCTGCAGCTCTTCTAATTGCTCGTGCACTTTTTGCTCGGCTCGACGCCGTTCGGTAATGTCTTCGGCCGCCCCTTCGTAATAGAGAGGGTTCCCCTCTTCATCTCTTACGAGGCGCGCATTTTCCCGTACGTAAATGATAGTGCCGTCGCGGCGTTTCCATGTTGATTCCAAACCCAGGACTACGCCGGTCCTCTCAATTCGCGCTCGAAATTCATCCCGCAAATATTGGGGTTCGAAACCGTTTTCATTCAAATTGCGCTGCGCCAATTCTTCGAACGAATCGTAGCCGAGCATTCTGACCAAGGCCGGATTGGCCATCAGGATGCGGCCGTCCGGAGTAGTGCGGTAAAAGCCGATGACCGTGTTTTCATATATAGTCCGAAACCTTTGCTCGCTCTCCCAAAGCTCCTCTCGGGTACGCCGTTCATCCTCTAAAAGGCTCAAAAGGGCATTTTGGATTCGTTTACGGTCGGTGATATCGAACAAAACGGTCACCACGCCGACCGGATTGTTCCGACCGTCAGTCAGGCGTTCGATGGTCATATCAAAATATAAGGTGCGATCATCAAGAGTGAGCTCGATTTCTTTATGAGCCGAATAACCGTTGGTCAAAATATCCCGCTTTAAAGAAATCAAATGGAAAGCTTGCCTCATGGGCAGTATTTCGGCATCCGTTTTCCCGAGCAGCCGTTCTTCATTGAGCAACTCATGACGCCCATAAATCCAAATGTAACGCAGTGACTTGTCTTGGTAACAAACCGTAATAGGGGCATTTTTTAAAGCCACTGCAAAACGGCGCTCGCTTTCCCGCAAAGCATCTTCGGCGCGTTTGATGCGCAGAAAAGCATTGATCGAAGCGATGAGCGTTTTGTTGTCGATCGGATAGGTCAGATAACCGTCCGCACCTTGATCGACGGCGCGAAGCTGTTCTTCACCGCTTTTAGCTAAGGCCGTTAAATGAAGAATCGGGATGTGGGCTGTATCGGTGCGGGATTTCAGGAGCCTGCAGATTTCGATGCCGCTCATGTCAGGCAAGACGACATCCAGGAGGATAAGATCGGGCAACTGTTCGGCTAATTTCAGAGCCTCTTCCCCCGTTGCAGCTTCCCATACTCTAATATGGTGTTCCCGAAGAACTCGTCCTACGGCATAACGCATGGCATCATTGTCATCGACGTGCAGGACGACAGCTTGAGTTTGATCAGACATTTTCTCCATTCTCCATAGTGTAACGGAGTTTTTCCAGCGCTTCTCTTACGGCCGCCACGGCAGCCTGGCGGCTGATGTTGCTTTTGCTCAAAATAGCCAATGTTTTTCTGCGTAATTCCTCTTTTTCTTCCGGATCGAGCGCTTTGGAAGTATTGATGATCACCGGAATTTCAGTCGTAGATGAATCGGCTTTTAGTTTCTCCAGAACTTCAAATCCGGTCATTCCCGGCATGAGCAGATCCAAAAAAATCACATCGGGATGTTCGGAACGGGCTAAACTCAACCCTTTCTCGCCGTTTTCAGCTTCCAGGATGACAAACTCGGAGCCGACCAGCAGTCCTTTCAGCAGGTAGCGGGCAGTTTCTTCGTCGTCAATAATTAGAATTTTTTTCACCGTTCGACGAGCGGCCAGCTCGCGCAGTTTGGCGTTCAACCATTGCGGATCGACCGGTTTGATGCAGTAATCGTCGGCGCCGAATTTGAGCCCCTTGTCGGCGTCTTCCAGCACTGAAGCGATTATGACCGGAATTTGTCGCGTTGCTGCTTTTGATTTAATTTCAGTCAACAACGACCAGGCATCCTCCTCTTCGCTGCCCGGCAACAAGATATCAAGGATGATCGCCACCGGTTTACATGTCTGCAGGAAATGACGCCCTTCTTCAAGGCTGCGGGCCGCCAGCGGTTCGAATTCGCTGTCTTTTAAGAACCGGGCATACAGCTCCTGAACCGCAGGATCATCTTCAATGATCAAAATAGGCTTTTTCGAGCTTTGTTCTTTTGCGGCTGTTTCGTCGGCGGCAGTCGATAATTGAAGGGGCAATGTTACGCGAAAGACGGAGCCTTTGCCCAACTCACTTTGAACTTCGATGGTGCCACCCATGAGTTGGGTTAGTTTGCGGCAAATCGGCAGGCCGAGCCCGGTGCCCCGCGGAGCGTTTTTTTGCGCCGCTTCCACCTGTACATACTCGAGAAAAATGCGTTCCTGATCTTCCGGCGCAATGCCGATTCCGGTATCGGAAACGGAAAAAGTCACCGTTCCGTTTTGCTTATCGGCGCGGGCTGAAACGCGAATTTCGCCCTGCGGAGTAAATTTTATGGCATTGGAAATCAGATTACGCAATATCTGCGTTACTTTGCTCGGATCGAGAACTATTTTGGGCATTGCTGCGGGCAGTTCAAAAATCAGCTCAAGGGGTTTGTCACCCAGCAAAGGCCGCAACATGCCGCGTAAACCGCTGAACAATTCCTCTACCGTGCATTCGCGCGGCCGCAGTTCAATGCGTCCGGACTCGATGCGGGCAAGATCCAACAGATCATTGATCAATTCGGTGAGCTCTTCGGCGGCGCGGTGGATAAACCGGACCTGCTTTTCCTGCTCCGGCGTCAGGTCGCCGTCGGTGCGGTCGAGCAACAGCTGAGAGAGCGCGAGAATGGCATTGATCGGGGTGCGGAATTCGTGGCTCACGTGCGAGAGGAACTTGGTTTTAAGCTGATTGATGTCGCGAAGCTGCTGCATTTTTTCTTCGAGTTCCGCATGCAGAGCGGTTACGCCGCGATAGCTGTCTTCCAGTTCTTGTTGTCGGCGCTGTAACTCTTCGAGAGTGCGCATCAGATCCTGGTTTTGTCGGCGGAGTTCTTCAAGAGGTGATTGAGCGGCGGCCGCCATAAGGGTCGTGCTGATCCGTTTCAAAAGATTGACGTCGACCACCATCGTTTGCGGCAGTTTTTTACCCATTGTAACGCGGGTACCTTGTCCAGGATTGCTTTCGAGTTGAAAGATATCCATAAGCCGACGACTGCCGCGAATACCGGCGCCCATACCGGTTTGGGAGGTAAAGCGCCCTTCCAGTATGCTTGATACATCTTTAATGCCGGGGCCGCGGTCGCGGACTCCGATCATCAGCA
>JAPDQV010000039.1 GCA_034505495.1 candidate division KSB1 bacterium
TGCTGCCTCCCGTAGGAGTCTGGGCCGTATCTCAGTCCCAGTGTGGCCGTCCACCCTCTCAGATCGGCTACCCATCGCAGCCTTGGTGGGCCGTTACCCCGCCAACAAGCTAATGGGACGCAGGCCCATCCCCAGGCACGAGCCCTAAAGCCCGCCTTTCACCCAAATACCCTCCGGCATCCAGGCACCATCCGGTATTAGCACCGCGTTGGCAGTGTTATCCCGGTCCTAAGGGCAGGTTGCCTACGCGTTACTCACCCGTCCGCCAGTATACTCGCTCCCCGAAAGAAGCTTTCCCCTCGACTTGCATGTGTTAGGCACGCCGCCGGCGTTCGTCCTGAGCCAGGATCAAACTCTTCATCGTTACCTATCCCAACTCTAATCTATCCTATTCCGTCTCGCCCGGCCGACCAAATCAACCAGGCCAAACTCAAAAGACGCTCAAGACCTCGCACGCCTGACAAAGAACTCCTACAGCCCCTCACAAGAAAGAGCCGCTCACGCTTCACTCCATCCCTCCGAAGCAAAGCCCTAAAATATAACAATGAAAAAAGCCAATGTCAAGATATTTTTAAGAAATTGTTCATACCGCCATTATTTTTTCCAAAAAGGCCGCTATCTTTTCGACCGCTTCTTCAACGCTTGTATGCTCCGTATCAATAACGATCTCCGGCGCATCCGGTTCCTCGTAGGGAGCGGAAATGCCGGTAAAATCTTTAATTTCCCCTGCGCGCGCCTTTTTGTACATACCCTTGGGGTCGCGCTTTTCCGCCGTTTCCAACGACACCCTGCAGAAAACCTCGATAAACCGGCCTTCCGGCAGTAGCCGACGCGCGGACTCCCGATCCCGTCGATAAGGAGAGATGAAAGCCGTGATGGCAATCACCCCGGCATCGGCAAATAGCTTTGCCACCTCGCCGATTCGGCGAATGTTCTCTTGTCGATCTTCCGGCGAAAAGCCCAAATTGCTGTTAAGGCCGTGCCGGATGTTGTCTCCGTCGAGCACATAACACAGACGCCCTTCATCAAAGAGCCGTTTCTCGAGCGCATGCGCAATCGTCGATTTGCCGGACGCCGGCAGTCCCGTAAACCAGACAACCAAACCCTTTTGCCCGAGTAACCGTTCGCGATCCGCCTGGGTCACAAAACCGCTATGCCATACAACGCTTTTTGCCGTCTGATTCATCAGTTTGCCTCTTTATTGCGCAGTTTTTGGTAATAATCCATAAGAATCTCCGCCACCTCCGGCCGGGTAAAATGTTCGGGCAAAGGTTCGCCCTTCTGCAAAGCCTCGCGGATTTTTGTTCCGCTGACAGTGAGGCGAAAAGCTTCGTCGTGCGGACAGGTCTTGGGAGATGCCATACCGTCGCATTTCGCACACCAAAAAGTCCAATCGATCTTTAGCGGCTTGATGGCCAACTCCTCCTCGCCGATTTCTTCAAAAATTTTCTGCGCATCGAAAGGCCCGTAATAACTCCCTACTCCGGCATGATCCCGGCCGATGATGATGTGTGAGCAACCGTAATTTTGGCGAATGATGGCATGCAGAACGGCTTCACGAGGCCCCGCGTAGCGCATTTCCATGGGATACACTTTTAGTACGACACGGTCTTTCGGATAATAATTCTCGATCAGCGCTTTGTAGCATTTCATTCTGACATCCGCAGGAATGTCATCCGCTTTCAGCTTACCAACCAACGGATGGATCAATAGACCGTCGCTGATCTCAAGAGCGATCTTTGTACAATATTCATGGGATCGATGAATGGGATTGCGGGTTTGAAAAGCGGTTACGGTGCGCCATCCTTTGTCTTGAAATATTTGCCGCGTCGTTATGGGCCGCGCATAATCATTACCATAAAGTTCGGGATAAGGCCCTTCGCTAAATGCCGTGACGCGGCCGCCGATCAAAACCTCCTTTTGGGAATAGAGTTTTGCCACACCAGGGTGATTCTCATCTTCCGTACGGTATACATGTCTCGCTTCCATCTTTTTGTCATAGCGATAGATCTCTTCAACCTGCATGCTGCCCATTAGCTCATTCGATTCATCGCAGACCAAGGCGATCTGCTCGCCGATCCGAATAGCAGCCGCCTCTTCCTCCGAAACGGATAATGTAATGGGGATGGGCCACAAGATTCCATCGGCGAGGTGCATCTCTTTCACTACGCGCTGATAATCTTCGCGGCACATAAATCCGGCCAAAGGACTGAAAGCGCCCGATGCGAGCATAATCAAATCGGAGGTCTCACGCGAATTCATCCGAATTTGGCGCAGTTCTTCGGCAGCGCGGCGGGCGGCGGCCGCTTCCTCACCGGTTACAAGAAGCGGTTGTAATTTCCCTCCATGCGGGGGTACCAACAGAGCGTTCACACTTTATCCTTTCGCAAAGATTGTATACCTCTTTTACCCCAAAAATTTGCTTTTGAAGAAAAAAGGCGCCTTTTTCAAAAGACGCCTGATGGAATTCCTTCAAACAGAGGGGACGGTTCAATCGGCTTTCTCAGCAGCTATTTTTGTCCTTCCAATTCGGCAATGTATTTCTCAGCTTCGATGGCGGCTTGGCACCCCGACCCTGCTGCGGTAATTGCCTGCCGATAAATGGAATCCTGGACATCTCCGCAGGCAAAAACGCCGGCAAGGTTGGTTTTTGTTCGGCGATCGGTTTTGATATAGTTTTGCTCATCAAGCTCGATCTGCCCTTCGAACAATGAGACGTTCGGCGAGTGGCCGATAAAGACAAAAACACCGTCCACCTTAAGCTCGCTGATTGCGCCCGTTTTGACGTTTCTGATCTTGAGCGCTTTAACGCTCGAATCACCGATGATCTCTTCGACGACGCTGTCCAAAATAAACGCGATCTTTTCATTTTGTTTTGCTCTTTGCTGAAGGATAGCATCGGCGCGAAGGCGATCGCGGCGATGGATGATGGTCACTTTTTTAGCAAAGCGCGTCAAAAAGAGTCCTTCGTCCAGTGCGCTGTTGCCGCCGCCGATGACCGCAACCTCCTTGCCGGTGAAGAAAAAGCCGTCGCAGGTGGCGCAGTAAGATACGCCGCGTCCGATGAATTCGTTTTCCCCCGGCACGCCGAGGCGCTTGGGCGTTGAGCCGGTAGCAATGATAACCGCTTTTGCTTCGTAAACCGCGTTTTCGGTATAAACTTTTTTTACCGCTCCGGTCAATTCGACGCGTGTTACGATTTCGCTGACGATTTCGGCGCCGAACTTTTGCGCTTGCTGTTCAAAGCGCTGCGACATCTCGAATCCGCCGATGCCGTCCGGAAATCCCGGAAAGTTTTCGATATCGCTGGTCAACGTCACCTGACCGCCGCGCTCCATGCCGGTAAACACAAGTGGAGCAAGATTTGCGCGCGCTGCATAAATGGCTGCCGTTAATCCGGCCGGACCCGAGCCGATAATGATCACATTTCGCATATCATTTTTCCCATTTTTTTAATTTGTCCGAGCGGTTTAGATGAAACGATGACCCTAAAGATTCAATTCCAAGCCCCCAAAATGCGATAGGAAATCTTATTGAACAGATACGATTTTATAGCGCAATACACCGGCCGGCACTTTGACTTCGACAATGTCGTCGACCTTTTTGCCGATGAGCGCTTTACCCACCGGAGAATCGAGAGATATGGCATCATCCGCGGGGTTGAATTCGGCGGATGGCACGATTTCGTATTCGATTTCCTCGCTGGTGACAAGATCGACAAGTTTAACTCTGCTGCCGACGTGCACGGCCTGATGGGCCAACATTTCATCGGTCATGACGCGGGCACGTGCCAATGTTTCTTCCAAACGAAGAATCTTACCCTCAATGAGGCGCTGCTTTTCTTTGGCGGCGGCATATTCGGCGTTTTCCCGCAGATCGCCGTGTTCTCGGGCAGCCGCAATCTCCTTGACCACTTTGGGGCGCTCAACGGTCTTCAAGTATCGCAGTTCTTCGGCCAGTTTTTGATGCTGTTCTTTCGTCAAATACATCGCCTTCATGCTGAAACACCTCTACAGCTTTGTGAACGTTTTTCTAAAGGTATTCCGAAAAAATTTCTCCCATTCAACTGCGCAAAAAAAAGCAAACCGAATCGAAGAAAGCCTTCGGTTCGGTTTGCTCGAGAAAACTAAGAAAAATTGCCATGACTGTCAAGGAAAAACTTGATTGATCGACCGGATCATGCGCCGAACCCATTTGCGCGGTAGAATACGCACCGAAAACACGCCCAATTTATTCATCATCCCAGGGATAACCAGGAGTTTGCCGCGTTGAAACCCGCGAAAGGCGATTTCAGCCGTTTCTGCGGCGCTGATCCTGCCTAAAAGGCGCAGCATGGCGGAAGACCGCAGACCGGAAACCTGCTGAAACTCGGTATCCACCGGTCCGGGCGCAAGGCACGTCACTTGAACGCCGGTGCCGCGCAATTCTTCAGCCAAGGCTTCAGTAAAGGAAAGCACGAACGCTTTGCTTGCGTAATAAACCGCCATAAAGGGACCCGGCTGAAAAGCCGCAGTGGAAGCCACGTTCAAGATTCCGCCTTTCCTTCTTTCGATCATGTCGGGCATAAAGAGATGCGTCAGTTCAACGAGCGTGGTCACGTTGACCTGAATCATCTCCATCAGCTTTTGTAAATCACTGTCTATGAAAGCGGCATTTAAGCCAAAGCCGGCATTGTTCACCAGCACATCGACCTGGAGATTCCGGCGGCGACATTCTTCAAACAGAAATTGCGCCGCGTCCGGTCGACTCAAATCACATACAATAGGCGTACAAACAATGCCGTACTTGCCTGCCAGCTGCTCGGACAGCTCATTCAACCTTTCGCCCCGTCGTGCCGTCAAGATCAAATCGTCCCCGTGAGCAGCAAAACAGCCGGCCAGCTCTCTGCCGATGCCTGAAGACGCTCCGGTGATCAAAACCTTCCTTTTCTCCATACTTTCCCTCGTGGTAATACCGTTGCCCGAAAAATATTACTTTCCCTTGCTTTTTCAAATCATTCTTTTTACGTTTCGCAAACGTTCAGGAGAGAAAAAACTATGGCGACCGTACAACCGTTTAGAGGACTTCGGCCGAATCCGGCTCACGCGCAACAGCTGGCGACGCTTCCTTACGATGTTGTGGATTCTGACGAAGCACGCGAACTGGCCAAAGATAACCCCTATTCATTTTGGCATATAACCAAGCCTGAAATCGATCTTCCTCCAGGAATCGATTTGTACAGCGATGACGTTTACCGGAAAGGGGCTGAAAATTTCACCCGCTTTCGGCGCGAAGCAATTCTTCTAGAGGAACCGGATTCGTGTTTTTATCTTTATCAGCAGATAATGGGCGATCATGTTCAAACCGGTTACGTCGGTTGCGTTTCGGTGGATGAATATCTAGCCGGCATCATCAAAAAACATGAACATACGCGTCCCGATAAAGTAAAGGATCGTGTCCGATTGATGGAGGCGCTTAACGCGCAGACGGGACCGGTCTTTCTCGCCTATCGTCAGAACCAGGAAATGAAACGACTGACCGAGGAGATGCTGGATAAAAGTCTACCCCTGTACGATTTCGTAAGCTTTTACAACGTCCGTCATCGGTTCTTTAAAATCGATTATCCACCGTTTAATGATCTTATACGCGAGGCGTTTTCCCGCATTCCTGCGCTGTATATTGCCGACGGTCATCACCGATCCGAAGCCGCCGCCGAGTTTTGCCTTCAAAAGCGACGCGAATTGGGAAAATACAGCGGCAAAGAAGAGTTCAATTTTTTCCTGGCCGTCATTTTTCCGCACAGCGATCTGCAAATTTTACCGTATAATCGCGTTGTTAAGGACTTAATGGGACGCTCGCCCGAGGCTTTTCTGCAGGAACTCGACCGATTCTTTTCAGTCGAACCGTTGAGCGCGCGGCTCGAATCAGTACCGGCACCGCAGCAGTTTGGTCTCTACCTCGCCGGCCGATGGTATCTGCTTCGTTTCAAAGAGCCTGAAAAGACGGCCGATGACGTCATCGCCAGGTTGGATGTTTCGATCCTGCAAAATTACGTTCTGCAGCCGCTGCTCGGCATCAATGACCCGCGCACCGACAAGCGGATTCATTTCATCGGCGGCATACGCGGCGCGCAAGAATTGGAAAGGCTTGTCGACAGCGGCGAGTTTGAGATCGCTTTTTCGCTCTATCCCACACGCATCGAGCAGGTGATGGACGTTGCCGACGCGGGCCAGGTCATGCCGCCAAAATCCACTTGGTTCGAGCCCAAGCTGCTGAGCGGCTTTGTAACGCATCTTTTGGATTAGTTCATTTCCTAGATGTATGTCCTTTGATTTCGACTATGCCGTAATCGGCTCCGGTTTCGGCGGAAGTGTTGCCGCCTTGCGTCTGGCGGAAAAAGGCTATTCCGTGTGCGTGCTGGAACAAGGAAAGCGTTGGCGCGACCATGATTATCCGACAACCAATTGGCATCTGCACAAATGGTTATGGGCGCCGCGCATCGGCTGCTACGGAATTCAAAGGTTGAGCTTTTTCCGTAATGCGCTGCTGCTGACCGGCACGGGAGTCGGCGGCGGCAGTCTGGTCTATTGCGCCGTGCTGCTTCAGCCTCCGGATTCATTTTACCACGACCCGCAGTGGGCCGACATGGACGGCGATTGGAAATCGACTTTGGCGCCGTTCTTTCAAACAGCCGAAATGATGCTCGGCGTTGCGGATAATCCGCGGCTGGGACCGGCCGATGAACTGTTGCGCGAATATGCCGAACAAATCGGAAGAGAAGCCTTTTTTAGGCCCACTCGGGTAGGCATCTTTTTCGGCGATCCGGAACGGGAGACTCCTGATCCTTATTTCGGCGGTCGCGGACCGGCGCGCAAAGGCTGCGACTTTTCCGGCCGCTGCATGGTGGGCTGCCGTCAGGGCGGAAAAAACTCGCTCGATCGAAATTACCTCTACCTTGCCGAGCAACTGGGAGCCGAAATAAGGCCCGAAATCTGCGTGACGGCCATTCGGCCTCATCTGGACGGTTATCTGATCGAATCGCACCGATCCACCGGAATTATTCGGCGTTCGCTGCCGCCGTTGTTCGTGCGCGGTGTCGTGACGGCCGCCGGTGCTTTGGGCACGCTCAAGCTGCTCATGAACTGCAAAGCCAAGGGCTACTTGCCCAATCTCTCCAACGTACTGGGTAAAAGTGTCCGCACCAATAGTGAAGTCCTGGTCGGCGTATTGGCGCGCGACACAAAAACCGATTATTCAAAAGGCATTGCCATTACTTCCAGCCTCCTTGTCAATGAAACGACTCATATCGAACCGGTCCGCTATCCTGCCGGATCGAATGCGATGTTTTGGCTGGGTACCCTGATGATCGACGGCGGCAGGAGGATTTGCCGTCCATTAAAATACCTTGCTGCCGTGGTTACGCATCCGCTGACCTTTTTTCGTCTTCTCAATCCGGTCAATTGGGCCAAGCGGGCAATTATTCTTTTGGTCATGCAGAAAAAAGACAACAAAATGGAAATTAATTTCGAGCGGCGATGGTATCGGTTGTTTAGACGCGGATTGACGGCGCGTCAAAAGACGAGCAGCATCCCCGTTTATATTCCTGAAGCAAATGCGGCTGCCCGCGCCATTGCGGCAAAAATCGGCGGCGATCCGGTCAGCTCGATCACCGAAGTGTTGTTCAACATGCCTCTTTCCGCCCATATTATCGGCGGCTGCGTCATGGGCCGCGATAAAGACCATGGGGTAGTGGACAAATATCTTTGCGCCTACGGGTACAAGAATTTTTACATTGTCGATGGTTCCGTTCTCCCCGCCAATTTGGGTGTCAATCCCAGTTTGACCATCACGGCACTTGCCGAATATGCCATGAGTCACATTCCGGAGAAATCCCATGCCGACTGAAAAAAGTCAGTGGATCAGCAGCATCAATCCCTCAACCGAAGAAGAGCTGGGCCGCATCGAGGCGATGAGCCGCGATCAAGTGGACGAGGCGCTGCAGCGCAGCCGTGCAGCGGCGGACCAATGGCGCCGCGTCGATATTTCCGAGAGGTGCCGCTTGATTCGGCGACTGTCCGATCTCATCCTTGCCGAACAGCAGTCGATTGCAGAGCTCATCACTTTGGAGCAGGGCAAACCGCGCACCGAAGCGCTGTACGTCGAGGTTTTGACGACGTTGAGCCTCTTAAAGGACCAGTACCGATACGGCGGCAGGCTGCTGCAACGTCGACGCATCAGGCTTGAGCAGCCGCTTTTGGCGCATAAATTCGCGCGCATTTCTTATGAACCTTACGGCGTCGTCGCCGTCATCTCACCGTGGAATTTTCCATTTTCAGTACCGCTGCCGCAGATTACGGCGGCATTGCTGGCCGGCAACAGCGTCGTTTTCAAGCCGTCGCCCGAGGTCATTCTCATCGGACGCAAGATTGACGAGCTTTTTCGTGCCGCCGGTTTTCCGGAAAATCTCGTAACGACGCTTTTTCTCCTTGACACAGACGCCCCCTATTTGACCGCTCACCGCGTTATCGACAAGATCGTGTTTACCGGCAGTACGGTCACCGGCAGCAGCGTCATGGCAGCGGCTGCGCAGGAGATCAAGCCGGTCGTGCTCGAATTAGGCGGGAAGGATGCGGCGATCGTAGCAGCAGATGCCGACCTCCATCGCGCCGTCAAGGGCATCGTATGGGGAGCCATGTTCAATGCCGGTCAAGTCTGCGCTTCAATCGAGCGCGTCTATGTCGAACGGTCAATTATCGAAAAGTTTCTCGAATTGTGCCTGCAGGAGGTCAAAGCTCTCAAATTCGGCGACCCGCGCGATCCCGATACGCAGGTCGGTCCACTGACGACGCTGCAGCAGGTGCAAAAGGTCGAAGAGCAGGTCAAAGACGCGTTGGATCGGGGAGCCCGCTGTTTGTTCGGGGGGTATCGCCTGAAACGAGCGGGATTCTTTTTTTCCCCGACGCTGATGACGGATGTCGATCATTCCATGAAGATTATGCGCGAGGAGACCTTTGGGCCGGTGCTGCCGGTGATGGCGGTCGATTCTCTCCAAGATGCCGTAACGTTGGCAAACGATTCAGAGTACGGCCTCAGCGCCTACGTTTGGACGCGGTCCCGCAAAACCGCCGCACGTTTGGCGGCAGATTTACAGGCCGGTACCGTCATCGTCAACGACAGTGCCGTAACCTGGGGTGAACCGAAGGCTCCATGGGGCGGCGTCAAAAAGAGCGGTATCGGCAGAACACGCGGCCGAGAGACCATACTCGAATGGGTACAGCCGAAATTCACCGCTTTCGACGAGGGCAGAAAAAAGACCAATCTTTGGTGGTTTCCATACAGCGCCGAGACGGCAACATTGGCAGTTTTGGCGGGAGAGGCCCTCTTTTTACGCAAGCCGTCCAAGCTTTGGAAACTTGTTAAAACAGCGTTTCACTCCCGCTTTGCCGCCTCTGCCCATTGGTCCTCCATCATGAAAAATTTTCGCAAGCTCTTCTGATGCGCATTGCCGTCATCATTCCAACATACAACCGCGCCGAGTTGACCATCGAAGCGGTCGAATCGGTTTTACAACAAGTCTCGCCGGCGGACGAGATTTGGGTTGTCGACGACGGTTCCGAGGACGATACGCCGGCTAAAATCAACGCAATGGGTGGCGGCGTGCGGCTGCTCAGGCAGGAAAAGCGCGGCGTTTCGGCGGCGCGAAACGCAGGCATTCGTGCCGCTCACTGTGAATGGCTGGCGTTTCTGGACTCCGATGACCTGTGGAAGCCCAAAAAGTTGCTGCGTCAGCGCGAGGAATTGGCAAAAAGCCCCGATCTGCGAGTCTGTTTTACCGACGAAGAGTGGCGTCAGCACGGAAAATGGAAAAATCAGCGGCTGATTCATGCCAAATCCGGCGGCTGGATTTTCGAGAAATGCCTGCCGCGATGTATGATCAGCCCTTCCTCGGTTCTGGTTCACCGCAGCGTCTTTGCAGAGGTTGGCCTATTCGATGAATCGCTGCCCGCCTGCGAAGATTATGATCTTTGGCTGCGCGTCTGCTGCCGTATGCCGGTGCTCTACATTCCGGAAAAACTGATCGTCAAACGGGCGGGCGCATGGGAACAGCTCTCCAAACAGCACAGCTTGGACAAATATCGTATCCGCAGCCTGTGCTCGCTGCTGGACAAGTCACCGCTTTCTGCAGAACAACGGCGCGCAGCGGAAACGGCCTTGATGGAAAAAATCCGCATCTATGCAATCGGCTGCCGAAAACACGGCCGGTATGAAGAACTCGAATGGTTAAGGGGAATTGTCGCCAACCGGCTGCCTGAGGCGATGCCGTTTTTGGAAACAGGTAAAGAATGAACCATACCGCGCATAAACATTCCGCCCTCCCTGCCTGGGCGATTAACGGCATCGTCTACCAGGTCAATGTTCGCCAATATACGCGCGAAGGTACGTTTCGTGCCTTTGCCGCATATTTGCCGCGCTTGAAGGAATTGGGCGTCAACATTCTCTATTTTATGCCGATCCATCCCATCGGTCGAATCCGGCGCAAAGGATCATTGGGCAGCTACTATGCGGTCCAGGATTATTTCAGCATCAATCCGGAATTCGGCACCATGGAGGATTTTCGGGAACTAGTCCGTGCCGCGCATGCGCAAGGCATGCGTGTGCTCATCGATCTGGTGGCCAACCATACGGCATGGGACAACCCCATGCTGAACGAACATCCGGAATGGTATCATCATGATAAAAACGGCAAAATCACGTCGCCGTTGGCTGAATGGAGCGACGCGGCGGAGCTCGACTATAGACAGGTCGCCTTGCGGCAACACATGACCGAAGTGATGCTGTATTGGCTGCGCGAAGCCGATATTGACGGCTACCGCTGCGATGTTGCGGAAATGGTGCCCTACTATTTTTGGCGTCGAGCCATCGGACAAGCTAAGCGGCTAAAACCCTTGCTGATGATTGCCGAAGGACAGAATCCCAGGCTGCACCGCGTCGGCTTTCATGTTACCTATGCCTTTAACATGGCGGCGCTGTTCAATGATATTGCCGCCGGAGTACGCTCGCCGCGCGAAATCGACTATTTTCTTGAACTCGATCATCGTCTCTATCCGCCGACAGGCAAAAGGCTTCGCTATACCTGCAATCATGACCTCAACTCTTGGCTCGGACCGGCGGTTGTTCGCTTGGGCCAGGCGGCACGTGTCTTTGCAGTGCTCACGTTTACCCTTCCCGGGATGCCGTTTATCTATAACGGTCAAGAGATCGGTTCGACCAAATCTCTTGCTTTTTTTGATAAGGACGAAATCGATTGGAAACCGAGCGAATGGTTCGATTTTTATCGCAGGCTATGTAGGGCCTATAGAGAGCACCCTGCGCTTTACAGCGGCAAAATGGAGCGGCTAAAAGACGGTAATTCCCCGCTTGTATACGGCTTTGTGCGCAACCGGCCCAACGACTGTGCCGTAATTCTTGCCAACCTTTGCGATCGGCCGATGCATGGAGCAGCAGAAGGCGTACGGTTTAAAGGAAGCTATTTAGAATTGTTTACGAGCGAAAAAACTGCCCTTAACGGGCGAGTTACCTATGCATTACAGCCTTGGGAAGTCCGTGTCTACTTGAAGGAGAATGTCTGATGGAAAAAGTAGGCTTTATCGGTTTGGGGATTATGGGAAAGCCGATGGCTTTGAATCTGCTGAAGGCAGATTTCCCGCTGACGGTTTGGAACCGCACGCCGGAAAAAATGGCGCCGGTCGTAGCTCAGGGAGCGAAAGCGGCAACTTCGCCGAAGGAAACGGCGCAGAACAGCACAATCATCATTACCATGGTCACCGACACCCCAGACGTCGAAGAGGTGACGCTGGGCAAGGAGGGTATTCTTGAAGGCGCTGCAAAAGGCAGTGTAGTCATTGATATGAGTACGATTTCGCCGACGGCTACGCGTGAATTTGCCGAACGGTTGGAGGCGCACGGCATCGAGCATTTGGATGCACCGGTCAGCGGCGGCGACGTCGGTGCTGCAGCCGGCACCTTGGCGGCGATGGTGGGCGGCAAAGCCGAAGTTTTGGAACGCTGCAGGCCGGTTTTGGAGGCTATGTGTAAGACCATCACTCATGTCGGCGGCCATGGGATGGGGCAAACAGTGAAATTATGCAATCAGATTCTGGTGAGTCTGACAAATCTGGCAGTCTGCGAGGCAGTTACATTTGCCAAGGCTGCGGGAATCGATCCCACGATAATGATTTCTGCCGTGCAGAACGGCGCCGCCGGTTCCTGGCAATTGACGAACCTGGGGATAAAGATGGCGCGCCGCGACTTTGCGCCGGGTTTCATGATCGATCTGCAGCAAAAAGATCTGCGGCTTGCGCTGCAGGCGGCCGAAGAGCTCTCTCTTCCGCTGCCGGGCTTGTCGCTTGTACACCAACTTTTTCTTTCCTGTCAGGCGGCTGGAGAAGGTCGTGAAGGGACACAGGCACTCATCAAAGCCATTGAAAGGCTGGCAGTTCGGAAGATGATTTCGCCTGAAAATTGAGGGGCAGGTCGTCTCCGCCCAGAGAGCCGATCCTTCTCTTATAAAAACGGGAAATTTCGCTTGACTTTTTGACAGAAAAATGATAGACTTGCCCGTAATAAAATGTAATAGACGATCCAATTGATTTTTTGTTCTGTTTCGAAAACGGCAAAGGAACGCTCGAATCCCTCTAAAAGTAAAAAATATTGGAAACAGGCAAAATGTTAACAATCAACTGATGGGAGAAGTGCTATGCGTACCTCCAAACTACTCTTCTTGGCGCTGCTGGCCTCGCTTCTCGTCTTTTGCGGGAAAAAGGAAAAAACGGCTATCGGCCCAACCCCAATTGACGGCGACGGCGACGGCGGCCAAGCTACAGCTTTTATTCTAAAGAAACACGCCATCATCGAACAGCTGCCTGATTTTGTCGTCACGCTGTTTACCGTGACAGATATGGATCGTAAGGGCGTAACTTTCTTGACCGTCGATCGGTTTCAAGTCATTGAGCAGAATCAGCCCATTGACCTGCTCAAAGCGAATGCGTTTCTCCTCAAACGTGCGGATTTGAATTACACCCTTAAAACGCGCATTATTATCGACAACAATCAGGGTTCGAATTTAGAATTGCTCAAAAAAGGCGCGGTCGAGTTCATCAAAAAGATGGACTATCAGCAGCAGATCGCGGTGTATACGCTTTCCGATAAGCTCAATAAAATCATCGATTTTACCAACAATCAAGCCAATCTCATCGCCGCGGTTGAAGGAATAACGGAGGGGAACGCCGCTTTTGACCTTTATGGAGCTGTTCTGGAAGCCTATCGAGAGGATAAGGAAGAGTATACCGCCGACAACATCATCCAGAACTCGGTGGTTCTCTTTATCGACAGCAACGATACGGTGGGCAGCTATCCGATCGACGTCATCAAGTACGCCACCATCGATCGACAGATCTACACGGTGGGTTACGGCAGCAACTTGAATTCTAGCGATCTGAGTCAGGTCGGCGTAAAATCCTTTTACCAGGCGACAACCGAGGCGGCTTTCCTACAGAATGCGGTGAAAGCCCAATCTATGCTCGTCCGCTATGCCGACTCTTTTTATTGGTTGAGCTATCGTTCGGCTAAGCGCAACGCTAAAGGACACACCCTCAAGATCACCGTTGCGGGCAACCTCAACACCGGCGAGGGTTCCGAAATAATCGGCACCTTTGACAGCGAATCGTTTGTCGATGTCGCCAACGGCCTCTATGTCAACTGGTCTTATTCAAATCCCCAGGGCATCAACCTCCTTTTGGTGCAGGTAAACAACAAGAGGACTATTCAGGTCCTTTCGATGGGCGGTGGAAAGGTACCCTCATTCAGCTATTCGCTATCCGATCCTAATGTCGTAACTCTGGTTCCCGGAGGCGGCGGCAGGTTGACTGTGATTGCCAAGGGAGCGGCGGGAGATTCCTGCAAATTGACGATTCGAGATACCGCCAACAATCTCAGCAAAGAGATCACCATCAGACTGGTGGCCTTCCAAATGGGGTATGTGCTTCTGGAGTGGTGGGACAATATCCAGGGAACCGCGGTTGCGGATTTGACGAAAAATCCACGCTTCCCCAAGAGCCCGTCCGGCAGCAAAGAGATCAACATTTGGGAAATCGAAAAGGATAAAAAAGATAATTATGGTACCCGCATACGCGGTTATATCCATCCGCCGGTGACCGGTAAATATATTTTCTGGATTTCCAGCGACGACGCTTCAGAGCTGTGGTTGAGCAAAGACTCCGATCCGGCCAACAAAGTAAAAATCTGCTATGTCGCTTCGTGGACCGCATCCCGTGAGTGGACCAAAGAGACCAATCAAAAGTCGGCTCCAATCAGCTTGGAAGCGGGCAAACATTACTACATGGAAAGCCTGCATAAAGAGGGAGGCGGCGGAGATAATCTCGCCGTAGCCTGGCAGGCTGAAGGCGGCAAGCTGGAAGTCATCGGCGGAGATTATCTCTCGCTTTATATCGGTGATTAAGCCAAAACCGTCATTAAGTGAATAAAAAAAAAGCCCGAGCTTTAGGCTCGGGCTTTTTTATTAGGTCCTCGAAAAGATTATGCCAACGCTTCCAACATTTTAATCACATGTTGATAAAAAAGCTCAACCGAGGCGATTTCTACTTTTTCGTCCGGCGAGTGCGGATACTTTATCGTCGGCCCAATAGAAATCATGTCCATCCCGGGAAAGCGTTCTCCAATAATGCCGCATTCGAGGCCGGCATGAATGGCTTCGTAACGGGCTTCCTTGCCCGTCACCTGCTTAAAGGTCGACATGGCCAATTTCAGAATTGGGGAGTCGAGATTGGGCTGCCAGCCCGGATAGCCCGGAGGCTGCTCAACGGCGGCGCCTGCCAGTTCTGCGATCGCTTTAATTTTATCCACCGTAGCCTGCAGCGCATTCATGTTGGAACTGCGGCTGCTGCAGAGAATCTCGATGCGATCAGCTTTGGTGTGGACAGCCGCAACGTTGTTGGAGGTTTCTACAAGCTTTTCGATCACCCGACTCATGGCCAGCACGCCGTGCGGCAGCGCGAACAGCAGCGCCGTCAGCCTTTTTTGGTCTTCCGGAATCAAAACTTCGCCCTTTTCATCAGTCGTTTTCAAGTTGAAAACAATCTGATCTTCGGCCGGATAAAACTCGCGGCGGATTTCATCGATTGCCTGAGCAAACCAGGTTTTCAGCTCATCCAAATCATTTTTCCGGATGACGATACGCGCAAAGGCTTCTCTGGGTATGGCGTTATGCTTATCGCCGCCTTCCAATGAAACCAGTTCGAACGGCCGCTTTTGATTAGCTTGATAAAGTAGGCGGTTGAGAATCTTGATTGCGTTGCCGCGCCCCAGATGGATATCGACCCCGGAATGGCCGCCTTTGAGACCGGAGAGCTGCAAGTCGAGCCCGATTTCACCGCTCGGCTTTCGCCGTCGGATCGGCAGGGTAAGATTGGAATCCCGGCCGCCTGCGCAGCCGATGGAAAAAACGCCCAGGTCTTCGCTGTCCAGATTGATCAGAATGCGTCCTTTAAGAGCATCTTTAGGGATGCCGCGTGCGCCGACCAGGCCGCGTTCTTCATCGACCGTAAAAAGCCCCTCGAGGGGACCGTGAATCAGCGTGTTGTCCTCAAAAATTGCCAGCATCGCGGCTACCCCGATGCCGTTGTCGGCGCCCAAAGTCGTCCCGTCTGCCGTGAGCCAACCGTCTTTGATTTTTACCTGAATCGGGTCGCGATTGAAATCGAATACCTTATCGGCATTCTTTTCACAGACCATATCCAAATGACTCTGCAGTACAACGGTCGGCGCGTTTTCATGGCCGGGAGAGGCTTTTTTTCTTACCACAACATTGCCGACTGCGTCCTGCTCAGCTTCCAACCCCAAACTTTTGGCAACAGAGAGGACATAATCGGCTGCGGCTTTTTCCTGCCCCGATGGACGCGGAATTTGACGCAGACGATCGAAATGTTTCCACAACAGTGCCGGCTTGAGACCTTCAAACGGCGACATAGAAACCTCCATTGTGCATTTCAGGAAATTTCTCTCAGCTTTTTCAATAGAATGATGGTTCGCAGCCCTTCGGTATTTTATGATGTCTCGACGCCCTCTATAGACTCCGATCCATCGTAAAGCTTTCTGCTCAATATAAGGCTGCTGCCGCGGAATTCCAAGAAAAGACTCTACCGTGATTTCACCGCAACGTTTCCGTTTACGGTTTCAGCTTCAATGAACGCTCCGCCGCCGTTTATCCTGCCTCGCAGTTTGCCTTCGCTCCAGCCGTCGACGACTTCCAGCGGAAGATCTGTTTTGACCTTCCCGTTGACGGTAGAAATGCGTATATCCGCTGCCGTAGTCTTTGGTATTACCAGGGTAATGCCGCCGTTAACCGTTCCAAGACTGACTTTATCCGAAGGCAATAACTTACTCAACTCAAGATAAATAGACCCATTCGTTGTTTCGGCCCTAACCGAAGCCTTACACCCTACAGCGCTCAAGCTGCCGTTGACCGTTTTCATGACCAAACGTCTTTCCATGCCGTCGATGTTCACTGTTCCATTGACGGTTTCAGCCTGGACGGCTTTATCTTTTGGGACTTTGATGTAAAAATCGACTTGCAGTTCTGCGGCGCCGCCGAAAAGACGCTCAAAAAAGCCAAAAGGCCTCATGCTCATGGGTTCTATGCCGATCAGCAGGTCGTTGCCGCTTTTTTCGATCAGCAGGTTCACTTTTTTCAGATAACGCTCTGCGTTTGCACGGCTTGCAGCCCGAACGCGAATATCGGCGTCAATGAGTACCGCCTTTTCATCATAAGTGTCTACGACAATTGAACCATTTATCGTTCTGACTTTGACGCAGTCTCCGTTAAAATCCACATTACGGGAAAACTGCTTTGTTGCCGTACCCGAGAAAACGCTCTCAAGAGCCGCCAAAAGAAACATGATCGACCAACTCATGGTTCGTTGAGGCATAAATAGGCTCCTCTTTATACTTTCAGGATGATTTACGTAAAAAAAGTCTTAAAGTTACGAAACATCCCATGTTCAATCAAACAAGGAATTTAGAAAGGGACTTGACTGTTGACACTATCCGTAATTGTTGGTAAATTGTTTTGCAGGAAAAAGTTTTACGAAACTGAAAAGGCAAAGGCTGCACGCGTGGAAATTGCAGAAATCGCCGCTCCCGTTCAAGATTTTTTTGACCGTTTTGAAAGTGAATTTCTCAACCGGTTTAAATCTGCCGTCCCGTTGGCCGACCAAGCCGTCAACTATTTAGCCCGCAAAAAAGGCAAGCGCCTGCGTCCTCTGTTGGTGTTCTTGACCGCTTCTCTCCACGGCCGTCTTTCGCCTCGAACAATGAGTGCGGCGGTGGTGATCGAAATGTTCCACACGGCAACCCTGGTGCACGACGACGTAGTCGATGAATCGCATTTACGTCGAGGATCGCCTACCGTCAATGACATTTGGGGAAACAGAATCTCCATTTTGATCGGCGATCTTTTATTCAGCAAAACGCTGGCCGGTATTGTCGATTTGCAGGATACAGAAGCTGTGGCAGTTTTAGCCGAGACGGCCGAGCGCATTACTGAAGGCGAGCTATTGCAGATCGCCTACAGTCGGGAGGGAACGCTTTCGGAAGCAAGCTATTTCGATTTGATTGCCAAAAAGACCGCCTCGTTGTTCAACGCTTCCTGTCAATTGGGCGCCATGACCGTCGGCGAAAACGGTTCGGCGCGCCGAAAGATGGCCGAATTCGGCGAAAATTTCGGCATCGCTTTTCAAATCATGGATGATCTTTTGGACTATATCGGCGATGAAAAGCTGATGGGAAAACCGACCGGCAGCGACCTGCGCGAAGGCAAGGTCACTTTGCCGCTCATTTTCGCCCTCAGACAGGCAGAAAGCAAGGAACGACTGCGCATTATCGAGATGATTACCGAGGGCATCAGCAACGACGAGCAGGCCAAGCAGATCATCCGGTTTGCAGATGAATACGGCGGCATTCAGTACGCTCACAATCAAGTTCGAGCCTACTTGAAAAACGCCTTGGCGGTTTTGGATAGTTATCCCGATTCTCCGAGCCGCCGCAGTCTTGCAGCCTTGGTCGAGTTGTCAACCAGTCGAAATCGTTAGCCGTTCCCGCAAATCAGTTTCTCCAGATTCCAAAAGGAGCTTGTTCTATGAGACCGCGATCTTTGGTGACCGGCGGTGCCGGATTTTTGGGTTCTCATCTTTGTGAATATCTCTTGCGAAAGGGCCACGAAGTCATTGCGATGGACAATCTGCTGACCGGTACGGTGGCAAACATCGAACATCTCCAGGGCGAACATTTCAAGTTCATCAAGCACGACGTGACCGAATACATCTATATCGCCGGAAAAATCGATTATATCTGGCATTTTGCCTCGCCCGCCAGTCCGCTCGACTATCTGCAGCTGCCGATTCAGACGCTCAAAGTCGGAGCATTGGGTACCCACAAAGCGCTCGGCCTGGCGTTGGAAAAGAAAGCGAGTTTTCTGCTCGCTTCTACCTCGGAAGTATACGGGGATCCGCTCGAACATCCGCAAAAAGAGACTTATTGGGGCAATGTCAATCCTGTAGGGCCGCGCGGCGTTTACGACGAGGCTAAACGTTTCGGCGAGGCGCTGACCATGGCTTATCATCGTTACAAAGGCGTGGATACCAAGATCGTGCGCATCTTTAACACGTACGGCCCCCGCATGCGGCCCAATGACGGCCGCGCCATTCCGACCTTTATTCCGCAGGCGCTGCACAACGAGCCCCTCACAGTGTTCGGCGACGGCTCGCAAACGCGCAGCTTTTGCTATGTGGACGACCTCATCGAAGGCATCTATCGATTGATGATGTCCGACTATCACGAGCCGGTCAACATCGGCAATCCGCACGAGATGACGGTGCGCGAAATGGCGGAGCTGGTCATCAAAATTGCCGGAAGCTCCAGCGTCATCATCGAAAAGCCTCTGCCGGAGAACGACCCCAAAGTTCGCCAACCCGACATATCGCTGGCGAAAAAGCTGCTGGACTGGGAGCCGAAAGTGTCGATCGAAGAGGGGCTCAAAATCACCATCGATTGGTATCGCAATCTTTTTTCAGAACAAAAAAGGCAGCGCGCATGAGCCGATCCGCTTGCGGCATTGTTCCGGCAGACGGCAAAATCTTGATCCTTCGCCTCAGTTCCATCGGCGATATACTGTTGACGACGCCGCTGCTGCGCATTCTTCGCGATCGTTATCCAAAAGCCCGCATCGACTTTGTCATTAAAGCAAAATTTCTCGACCTGATGCGCACCAATCCGCATCTCGACCGGCTTTGGCCGTTGCATGCAGAGAAAGGCTTTGCCGAGCTGCGCTCGCTCAAGCGGCAACTTGAATCCGTCGATTATGATGTTATTCTCGACCTGCATAATAATTTTCGCACCGCTTATCTGCGCACGGGACTCGGCGCTCCGGTTTTTAAGCTCAGAAAGTACAAGTTCAAGCGTTTTCTACTGGTCAAGTTCGGCATCGATCTTTACCGCCGTATTCGGCCGGTTTATCTCCGCTACCTCGATGCGGCGGCAGCGCTGGGAATCGGCGACGATGGTCGGGGATTGGAATTTTTTATCGATCCGTTGGAAGCGGAAAATATTACCGGATATTTTCAGGAAAACGGAGTTTTAAAGAGCGATCTGCTGTTTGCCGTTGCGCCCGGAGCAGGCTTTGCCGCCAAACGCTGGCCGCAGGAGTATTTTGTCGAACTTTTGCAAAAGCTCTTGGCCGAGCATAGCGACGCCAAAGTCCTTCTTTTGGGTGATCAGAGCGACCATAGCCTTTGCGCGGCAATCGCCGCGGCATTGCCGCGAGGAAAAGCAATCAATAGCGCGGGTCGGCTCTCGCTGATGGGATCGGCGGCTGCTCTCAGCCGCTGTCGCCTTTTTATCGGCAATGATACCGGCCTCATGCACATGGCTTCAGCGTTGAAATTGCCTCTGGTCGCCATCTTTGGTCCGACGACGCGACAGCTTGGTTTTTTCCCCACCGGCGAACAAAGTCGAGTGGTGGAGCATAAAACTCTCTCCTGTCGCCCGTGCACGCATATGGGCCGCCCGACTTGTCCTCAAAAGCATTTCAAGTGCATGCGGGAAATCACTCCCGACCAGATTCGACCCGTGGTTGAGGAGCTTTTGGCCGAAACTGCTCATCAACAGTCAGGTGAATTCCTCCAATGAATAAACTCTGTCCCAAGATCATCCTGGAAGGTACACGTCTGACACTCAAGACCGAAATCGCTTTTGCGCTCAACGAACATCCGCGCATCGTCGGACCGCGCAAGTATCGCTACCATTCGCCGTTGATTTCGGCAGAGTGGTGCGCGTTTACCAATTTCCCTTGGGGACGCGGATTGATCAACTTTGAGCCGCAGGAGGAAGCTTTGGCCTTCGAGACCTTTCGAACCTGGGTGCGCCTTTTTGAACTGCAGCGATATTATTCCTGGATCATCGATCGTTTTCACATTTCCACCCAGGTTTACCAATGGCGGCGGAACGGCAAACGCTACGATTTCCGTTGGCTCGAAGAGAGACTTCAGGCTTTGGGCTTTCGTCTCGTCTTTTGTACGCGTCGACCGGAGACCTT
Organism: candidate division KSB1 bacterium; assembly: GCA_034505495.1. Taxonomy (NCBI): domain Bacteria; kingdom Pseudomonadati; species Candidatus Zhuqueibacterota bacterium. Next base: position 20,645 of record JAPDQV010000039.1, read on the forward strand.
TGCCGCTGCACGGGAGGAACGGCTGAAAATATCGGGCAATCCCAAACAGTACGACAACCTGCAGGAATTCATCGATGAGCAGGAGACCTTTCGCCAGTTCATCGCCGAATCGGTTCTACAGACTTTGATCCTCGATATTTCCGATAATCGTCTCGATAATGCCGTTGAAAAAATTGCCGACCGGCTTGAGGCGACCGGCGGTCTTTACATGCCCTGAAAGCCAAAAACATTGCCCGGGAGGCTTGAACCATGTCGGCGCTAATGATAGGCAGTCGTCTTTGCCGTATCTTTTCGTTCCAAACACTGCTTGAATAATCGCATAAAAAAGGATATATTTGACCATCCGTGACGGATAAGAAGGATAACGCTTGGAATCCATTGATCTTGCAAGAGCCGTCGGAAAACTGATTCTCGACAAGAAAGGTCGAGAGGTGGTTATTCTAGATCTGCGGCGGCTGACCTCCATCACCGACTATTTCGTCATTTGTACCGTCGATGCGGAAATACAAGCCAAAGCCGTCGTTGAGCACATCCGCGAAGAACTCGGCAAGCAGCGCATCAAACCTTGGCACATCGAAGGCTTGGGCATCAGCAGTTGGGTGCTGATGGACTTTGTCGACATTGTCGTGCACATTTTTCTGCCGGAAACGCGCATGTTTTATAATTTGGAACGCCTTTGGGGAGATGCACCGCGAGAAGATTTGAAGGAATAGGATGAGACCGCAGGAATACATTCAGGAGATTTTGCAAAAAGCGCTGAGCGAATTGGGATATCCGAACGAGGACGAGCGGCTTTTTCTCTTGGAAAAGCCGAAGCAGGAAGGTTTCGGCGATGCCGCCTCGACGATCGCCATGGCCTTGGCCAAACCTCTCCGCAAACCGCCGCGGGTTTTGGCGGAAGAAATCGTTTCTCGACTGCAACCTGATCCGTTTTACATCGAAAAGATCGAAATTGCCGGTCCCGGTTTTATAAATTTTTATTTGGCGCCTTCCTGCCTGCAGCAGGCCGTTCTGGAAATCGTGCGGGAAGGCGAGGCATACGGCCAAAGCCGACACGGCCGGCGGAAGCGGCTTCAGCTCGAGTTTGTCAGCGCCAATCCGACCGGCCCGCTGAACATCGTCAGCGCCAGAGCCGCAGCCGTCGGTGACGTGCTCACCAACCTGCTGAACGCCTGCGGCTATGATGCGAAACGGGAGTATTATGTCAACGACGCCGGTCGGCAGATCGAGCTGCTCGGCGCCTCTCTCGCCGCGCGTTATCTCACGGAACTCGGCCATCCCACAACCATCCCCGAAGAGGGTTATCACGGCGAATATTTGCGCGACCTTGCCCGTTTGATCATTCAACAGGAAGGAGACGCTTATCTCTCGCTCAACACAGAAGAGCGCAATCGCCTATTCAGCCGTAAGGCGCTGAGTTACATGCTCGAACGGCATCAGCGCAGCATGACGGCGTTCGGCGTTCACTTTGACCGTTGGTTCTTGGAGAGCTCACTGCGGGAAACCGACGAGCATCTTAAAACTTTGGAGAAACTGCGCCGAAGCGGCTTTACCTATGAAAGCGACGGCGCCGTGTGGTTCAAATCCTCGGCGTTCGGCGACGAGAAGGATCGAGTGCTGGTCACCAGCGACGGCAGGCCCACCTACTTTTTGGTGGACATTGCCTATCATGAGAACAAGTTCGATCGCGGTTTCGAACAGGTTATCGACTTTTGGGGACCCGATCACCATGGTTACATTCCGCGCATGAGTGCGGCGCTTCAGGCGCTCGGTCACCCCAAAGAGGCTTTTCGCGTCTGCATCATCCAGCAGGTGAATCTGTTGCGCAACGGGCGGCCGGTCAAAATGAGCAAACGCGCCGGCGAGATCATCGAAATGGATGAATTGCTCGAAGAAGTGGGCGTAGATGCGGCCCGCTACTTTTTCGTTGACCGCCGCATTTCGCAACCGCTTGACTTTGACATCGAAGTGGCCAAGCAGCAGTCGGAAGACAACCCCTGCTACTATGTTCAGTACGCCCACGCCCGCATCTGCAGCGTGCTGGCGCACGCCGAGCAGCGCGGCTTCCGCATCGACGAGCCGGTACTGCCCCGCGCCCTGAACGAAGCATCAGCGCTGGCTGCGGCAAAAAAGCTCCTCGATTTCCCCGACGTGATCATCAAAGCTGCAGAAGAGCTGGAACCGCATCGCTTGACCGGCTACCTGACCGAATTAGCGGCGCTTTACCACAAGTTTTATCACGAGCTGCAGATTGTCGGCGAAAACCGCGAGACGACCGAATCGCGGCTGATGCTGTGTCTGGCGACGCGCCGGGTGCTGGCAAACGGCCTCAAACTGCTCGGCGTCTCGGCGCCAACACGTATGTAAAGATTCCTAATAACAATCTAAAGGATCGAGTATGAGTGTATTGGTCGTTGGATCGGTGGCGTATGATGTCATCGAAACACCGTTGGCGAAAACCGAAAAGGCATTGGGCGGCTCGGCCGTCTTTTTTTCAGCCGCCGCCGGCTATTTGTCGCCGGTCAATTTGGTCGGCGTCGTCGGCAGCGACTTTGACCTTCAGGAACTCGATTTCCTGCGCCGGAACCATGTCGATCTTTCCGGCCTGAAAGTGGAGGCAGGGGAAACGTTTACCTGGTCAGGCCGCTATTTGGACAATCTGATGGACCGAGAAACCATCTTTACCAAACTCGGCGTGTTCGAAAGCTTTAAACCCGAGCTTCCCGATTCTTTCCTGGACAGCGAGTTCGTCTTTTTAGCCAACATTCAACCGACTCTACAGTATGACGTCGTTCGGCGCGTGAAGCAGCCGCGTTTTGTCGCGATGGATACGATGAACTATTGGATCACCGGAACGCCGTCTGAGCTCAAGCGCACTTTAAGCGTGGTTGATGCGTTGTTGGTCAACGATTCGGAAGTTCGGATGCTTTCGGGGGAGCGCAATCTGTTCTTGGGAGCGAAAAAGATTCAGGCGATGGGACCACGGGTGGTCATCGTCAAGAAAGGTGAACACGGGTCTATTCTTATTGACCGCGACCGATGTTTTATCTGTCCCGCACTGCCGGTAACTGATCTCTTTGATCCGACCGGAGCCGGCGATACGTTTGCGGGCGGCTTTATGGGCTACTTGGCTCAAACCGGCAGTCTGGACCATGCCAATCTGCGCCGCGCCATGGTGATGGGCACGGTCATGGCCTCGTTTTGTGTCGAAAGTTTCAGCATCGATCGGTTGAAAGGGCTGACGCCTGACGACATCCGCAGAAGGTCCTCCGAACTGCTGCAGCTGATCCATGTAGAAGGAGACGGACGATGGATCGGCTGATGCGCGTCGTTACCGAAAAGCTGACGGTCTCGACGCGCGGACATACCCACATTGTGAATCTTACCGATGTCGCCGCCGAAAAGCTTGCCGCCAGCGGCCTCGAAGCGGGTACGATTACTTTTTTTATCCCCGGTTCAACCGGCGCAGTGACCACCATTGAATATGAACCCGGACTGCTGCAGGATCTTCCCGAGCTTTATGATAAAATTGCTCCCGAGGGTCGTTCCTATCACCATGATGCAACCTGGGGAGACGGCAACGGTGCGGCGCATTTACGCGCCGCTCTGCAGGGACCATCGCTTGTTGTGCCGTTCCGCGACCGTCGTATGCTGCTTGGCACCTGGCAGCAGGTAGTGTTGATCGATTTCGACAATCGGCCGCGACAACGAACCGTCATCCTGCAGATTATGGGCATCTGAGCCTGCCGACTATGATCGATGTGCGCAATTTGAGCTTCTCCTTTTCGGAAACCGGCGGGCAACCTTACGCCTTGAATAACGTTTCCTTAACCATTCGTGAGGGGGAAACCATCGCCGTAATGGGTAGAAACGGCTCAGGTAAAAGCACCTTCGGCCGCTGCCTCAATGGACTGCTGCAGCCGACCGCCGGAGAAGTCCTGGTCGACGGATTTTCCACCCGGGATGCAAGCCGATTGATCGAAATCCGCCGCAGAGTCGGCATGGTCTTTCAGAACCCCGACAATCAAATCGTTTCCGCGACCGTCGAGCGGGAGATCGCTTTCGGTCTGGAAAATCTCGGCCTCACTTATGATGAAATGCATCGCCGCGTTGAGGAAATGCTCGAGATCTTTGACCTGCGGGCCTATCGTAATCGGCCGCCGCATGCGCTCTCCGGCGGCGAGAAGCAGCGCCTTGCCTTGGCAGCCGTCACGGCAATGAAGCCGAGCTATCTTGTGCTGGACGAGCCGACCTCTCTTTTGGACCCCAAAAGCCGAAAAGAAGTGCTGCGCTTTGTGCGCGCCCTCCATGCCAAAGCGGCCGGGCATGCAGTCACCACCGTCTTGATTACCCAATTCCCCGAGGAAGCCCTCACCGCAGAACGACTGATCATCTTTCATGACGGCTGCATCGTTCAGGACGGCAAGCCCGAGGAGATCTTTGCGGAAATCGATCTGTATCCGTACGGTCTCGAACCTCCGGTCAAATTCAGAGTCCTGAAACTGCTGCGCAAGTATCGAATTGACATTGACAATAATTTCAAATAAATTGGCGAAAACGGGCGGCCATCCGCTTGACGAGGGAGAGAGTCATGAAATATCATATTTTTGATTTGGTATCTCCCGAAACCGTCGAAGAAACACGGCGCGTTTTTGCCGTACGAAATGATTTGGGTGTCTGTCTCTACGACGATCAAGGCAAACCGATCTCCAATTGTGACCTTCAGCTCGGCGCCCTGGCCCATTTGCCGACTTCAGTCCGGCAGCTCTTTCGCCTCTTTTATCGCATCGATCATCTCGATACAGAGCTTGCTTTTGCCCAAGGTCTGCCGATTTATCGCGCTTATGATCAGGGGCGCATTCTGCAGAGCCTCATCCCTTTGCTGCATCGTAACGAATTGATCGGCATTGCCTGCCTGATCAAGATTGTAGAAAAAATCGACCCGACGGAGCAACAGGGTCTGCTCGCCTTTCTACAGAGGTACGAAAACGATCCGCAGCGCCTGCGCGACTTGGCCTCTCCCTCGCCGCTCGCTGCGCAACAGGCGCTTTCCGCAGCCGTCGAAGAATTGCAAAAGAATTTTCGTCTTCTTTTCGAAGCCGGTGAAGCGCGTTTACAGCTTTACGAGCAGGAGAACCCTCACGAAATCACGCGATCCGATTTGCCGCCGAGGGACACCCTTTCGGCTGCTCGTCAGGGACTTATATTCTGCAGCTCGGACGGAGTCGTGTTGGATGCACAGGCGGCTGCAGCAGCGCTGTTGGGCTTTTCATCCGTCGAGGATGTTTGCGGCCTTAAAGTACCCGAACATCTGCCGATAACCGAAAGTTCGAAAGAACTGTTTCGCCGCAGCCTGCAAGACGGCGCGGGGCGCGCGATAGAAGTGCAGACGATCCGCGGTTCGTCGTTGCGTGCGGAATTCCGGCTGCAGAAGGATGCCGGACAGCTGATCGGTTTCGAATGCCGACTTGTCGAAAGCACTCCGCAGGCGGCATTTGAATCGGCTCAGGATAAAAGCGCTGCTGAACTGATCATCACTCAGGAGCAGGAACCGCCGCCTCTGGAAGACTTGTTGTCCCAACAGAACGCTGCAGAAACGCCGAGTCAATCGACGGAGGTGAAAGAGCCGGAACCGCCTCCCTCGCCGTCTTTCTCATGGCAGGCAACGGCCGAGATACTGGAACACCATCCTCTTCCGGCCCTGGTTTTCGATGCAGAAAACCGTGTCAAGGTGTGCAATCCGGCCATGGCCGATCTTCTCGGCATCGAAAGCGAGGTGTTAGTCGAGCGACCATTGCTCAATCTGGTGGTCGCCAACAGTCATTCGATGGTCGAACGTTGGAAACAGTATCTGCTGCAAAGCGAAAAGAGCTTTGTGCTGGAGCCGAAAGTCTTTCTGCCGATCATTCGCAAAGACAGTTCAGTCATTACGGTGCGGGTGCGGCTGCTGCGGTTATTCGCAGCGCCTGCCGGCTTTGTGCTGTTCGTAGAAAGTGAATCGGAACAGACGGGTACAACACCGCCCAAAACTACGGAAGAAAAGCCGGAGAATTCGTCTGATCTGCAGAAAGCGCAGGAATTTGCAAAAAGAGTTCGCAGACAGTTTGCCGCTTTGGCGGAACAACTCGCCGACGTCGTTTCATCGAGCTATTTGGACAGTCTGGTCAATGAAGAGACGAAAAAGCGTTTTTCTGCCCTCAAACGATTGTCGGAAAGAGCTTCAATGGTCGACCGTCAGCTGGCATTCTTTACCGGCGAATTCGTGCCCCAGTTTGCCTATGTCAACTTGAACGAGATCCTTCATAAAGTGGCGGTCGGTCTGCGCCAGTTTCTACCGAAAACAGTGGAACTGCATACCGCGTTCGATCCTGCCCTGCCGCCGATTCAGGGCGATGCAGCTTTGTTGGTGCAGATGATCGGCATGCTTTGCCGCAATGCTGCAGAGGCAATGCCGAACGGCGGGGTTCTCACACTGCGCACGCGCTGCAAAGACGGCATGGGAGAGCTGCAGATATCCGACACAGGACGAGGCATTGACCCATCGATAAGACCGCGACTCTTTTTCCCCTTCTACAGCAGCAAAGGAACGGGATTCGGCAAGGGGTTGGGACTAGCGGCCGTATATGGAATCGCGCGCGCTCACCATGGTTCGCTTAGTTTCAGCCCGAATCAGCCGTCTGGCACCACAGTCACCTTTTGCCTTCCGGCCTCCGGACCGAAAACCATGACAAAGGCCGCCGTCTTGATCATCGATGATAGGATCGAAGCATTGGAAGGCGCAGCCATGCTGCTCGAACGCGCAGGTTATTCCGTCTGCACGTGCAGCACCTGCGACGAAGCGCTGGAACTTTTGAAAAGCGGTCTAACTTTTGATTTGGTGATGTTGGACAACAACCTGCAAGGCTGCAAAGGAACCGACTGTGCTTTAAAGATTCGGGCACTAAAGCCGAAAATGCCCATTTTATTCTGCAGCGGCAGTTGTGACGAGGAATTAATGCGCTTCATCTCTCTATACGGCTGCGGCTTTATTTCAAAGCCTTATCAAAAGCGCGAATTGATCGAAAAAATTCAAGGCGTGCTTCATTCAAGGCGTTAAAAGGCCTCCCCAGAAAAACCCAAAAATTGCATCTCCCTTTTTACTGCAGCTCACTTCACAAAAGGCACTGCCCAATTTCATTCCTTTTAAAGTTTTGCTTTTTCGCAAATTTACAAAAAAAAAAGCACCTCCAAATTTCAACTATTCGGAGGTGCGCAAATTTTTAATTAAAATCGGAGGGGATCTTTAGCGTACAATCAGTGCCTTGACGGTCTGCACAGACTCGGCCTTTAGGCGGATCCAATAAGCGCCTGCAGACAAGGGGGTTCCCCAATCATCGCATGCATCCCATTGAATGGAATGTCGCCCTTCAGCTAGAGCACCGGAAAGCAAGGTCCGGACTCTTCTGCCTCGTAGATCATAGACTACCAACTCGACTGCTCCTTCCTGCGCGAGGGAAAAACTGATCGTCGCAGAAGGGTTGAAGGGATTGGGATAAACTTTCAGCAGAGAAAACTCGCGGGGTTCTTTGAGATCGGCAGTGGAAAGAATTTCCACTTTGCCGTCCAGAGTAACCGCGGACAAGCGATACCGGCAGTCATCGCAATCGGCCTCATCGTCCGTAAAGCAATAGTTCGACCGGCCGGCAGCCAGTTCTTCGTGATCCGCAAAAGACGCGACTTTTTTCCATCGCTCGTTCTCGAATCGCTCAATGACAAAGCCGGCAAAACTATTAGTTTCGGCGACCGTCCAGCGTAGAACAATGCTCACGTTTTCGCGCTGTATGGTAAAAGCAATGAGCTTGACTGCTACAGGCAAATACACTGAAAAAGTGTCATAGGATTTCCAGGTGCCGGGCGCCAGCGGCGCCTCGACTTCGATATTGTAAGTGCCGGTTACAGCCGAAGCCGGAATCGTCCAGCTGGGTGTCGAAGTAAACGCACCCTGAGCGTTCGTGGTAACGGTTCCTGACCAGACGACATTGCCGTCGGGATCTTTGATGCGCACGTTACGGACACCGCCGTTATAAGAGCTCGTCCCCTCCATCGGCCAATTGGCGCCGGAAAGCGTGACGGTCTCATTAACAGTCCATTGGCCGGAGTCCCGCGTGTCATAAATTTGAGGTTGGATGATGTTCACTGTGAATGTATCGTAGGGATTCCAGCTCCCTGAAACACGCGGGTCCATCACTTCAATGGTATAAATGCCGGAGGTTCCTTCATCGGGTATCGTCCATGTGGGTACGTTCGTAAAAGAGCCGGAGCTGTTGGTGGTGACGGTGCCGCTCCAAACCACGTTACCGTTGGGATCTTTGAGCCGCACGCTGCGCACGCCGTTGTTATAATAGCTTGAAGTCGACGGCGGCCAGCCGTTGCCGCTCAGCGTAACGGTTTCAAAGGTGCTGAACGAGCCGCCGGAGGTGTAGGGTTCGGGGTCGCGGGTGTCATAAATTCGCCCGTAGCTGTTGGGAGCACCGCCGGGCGTTGTGGGCGTGACGAACCCGAAGGCGGCGGTAAAGTCCGCTGTCGGCACCGTAGCGTCTTTGATGTCAACTGCTTCTGAAGTGGAAGTATGGTAAAACATACGAATTTGTGTCGTCAACGTAACATTATAAGCAAAGCCTGAACGCTGCAGTGCGGTAAACGGAACCTGCATATCCAAATAATAAAAGCTGCCCATATTGACCGCGCGCACATAACTGGCAGCGACGGGATTGGCGACCTGCCAATGAAGGGTAGGGCTACCGATGTTTTGCGGCGGCAAGAAGCAGTAGGTTTGGAGATACTCGCTGATACCGGCCGCGCGTATATCCCAGTCCAATACGCCGTCGCCGTTGACGTCGATGGCAGCCATCCAGGCATAAGGCCGTAATGCGCCGGATTGTATAGGATTATCGGCCAGAGCCATCCGGAAAAATAAACTGGTTGAGGAAGCGTAAAAGTAGCTGCAAGTGGGGACTGAATTATTTATAACATCAACTGCGCCGGGATTTTGATCTCCCGGAGGATCAGTCATTAGATTCCAGTTCTGATCGAGCATGAAACGCCAGGCGCTGTCGGCCGGCCAAGATTCCTGAGAAAAAGACGGCAGAACGAAAAAAAGAATCATTAAGCCGATAAGGATAGCCGGTTTTCCAACTTTTTTCATGAAGGGCTGCATCGACACCATATTAGTTCAACCCCTTTAATTAGAAAAATTTGCAAGTTTTAGATCTGAAGATAGTCGCAAGAATGAGAAAACAGAAGAGGCAACCTGGCCTGCAGTGCATATTTAAGGAAGAAGCAAGACAGCAGAAGAAAAAATCAATCAGCCGGTCCCTGGAATCGTCTTCCGATCTTCATGGATCCTGTGCTCATCTCCTGATCCCTTGTTTGTAAAATAATTTCTAGATATTTTTTTAAAAAGTCAAGTTTAAAATTTTTATTGAATAAATAATTTTTAAAAACTTGTCAAAAATATCCAGTTAAATAATCCCCAAGTTTAAAGCGAGCCTAAATTCGTTCCTTGCTCATTATTGGCGGCTACGATTATCTGGAGAAAGAAATGATCACGACGATGGAGAGATATACTTTAATCTTTTTTTAAAATTAATTCTTATGCGCTTTTTTTAATGAACCGAAAATGCGGTCAGCCTCAGAGCGGGCTGACCGCTCGTTGTCTATTGTAAAAGGGTCATTTTTCCGACGGCGCTGCGTTCGCCGGCTTTAAGGATGTAAAAGTAAACCCCAGCCGCGGCTTTGCGTCCAGAGTTGTCACGACCGTCCCAAAGAACCGTATATTCTCCGGGCGTCTGCACTCCGCGGAAAAGATTTCGAACAGGCTTGCCGAGAGCATCAAAAATGTCCAGCGATACCATACTATGCTGATCCAAAGCATAGCGAAGGACCGTCTCCGGATTGAAGGGATTGGGGTAATTGCCGTAAACGACAAAAACCTGTGGAGAGGAATTTTTTTCCTTAACCCCAACCGTTCCACCATTCGGCCCCTCCATTTTAAAAAGAAGTTCGACCTGTTTTTCATCCAAAGCAATGTCCCAGATGCGCACTCGGTCCATCAATCCGACGATTTTGACGGCGGTCCGGCCTTCAGCATCGTTGGGGCGGGCGCCGAGATACAAGTCGTCGCCGCTGTTGGTAACGATCTCCGCCGGCGATTCGATCTCGGTGCACAGAATGCCGTCCAGATAGATTTTGTAATAAAGATTGTCAGCCAAAGTTACGGTCACCAAATGCCATTCGCCGTCCATTACGCCGATGCCGCATTCCGCTTCCTTGGTCTGAGCTCGCGGTTGACTGCCGTCCACGGCGTTGAGAATGCAGTCTATGCCGTTTATGCCCGGATTCAACCAGACATCAATATGTCGTTCCATAGGATCCTCAGGCCAAACATCGCCGCCCATCCAAAAGATATATCCCCAATTCGGAGTCCCACTGTATTGAATCCATGCGGAAAGGGTGTAATTGGGAGAGTTTAAAAAAGGCTTATACGGAATACGCACATAACAAAGCTCTCCGAAGGCATTGAATTCCGCAAACTCGATGCAGCCGCGACCGTCGGCGGGCTTGGAGAAAATTCCGCCGGTCGTGCGAACGAGCAAACCGGAATTGTCGACGATTTCGCCGTGATTGGCTGCGCTTCCTTGATCGATGACCACTACCCCATCCGGCTCTTCAAAGTCGTAATAGCTCACCGGTGGGGGGAGTTCTTGAGAAAACAAAACCGCACAAGCCGCTGCAACGATCATCATCACTCTTTTCATTGCACTTCCTCCTGTTACTAATTGTAAGTTATTAAAATTACTTTGGGTTCGGCATCCGAAGAACAATCGAAGTGAACAGCGGACACAGGCAGAACCGCTATTCTGATGTTTAAAATAGTATGGGGTCCCATATCTCGACAATTCGATTTACCATCGTAAAACAATAAAAATAGCCAGCAACAGCAACAAAAAAAGCAAAGTTACCAGCTTTTCATAAAACACCAATTTTCGTCGGGATATCCTTAGTTTATTCACATAACCTCGCGAATGATTCAGAATAAATATACTTAATTACTTTTGAGACGCCATGTCTCTGCGTCTCAAAAGCTTGTCAGAATGTTGCATAAAGGTGATTTTTAGGCGTTGAATCGAGAGGGAGGGCAGCCGAAACGCTTTTTGAATGCTTTACTGAAATGGGCGGGATCATGGAAACCTATACGATAAGCTATTTCGGCGATAGTGAGTTGTCTGCTTTGCAGGAGTCGAAGACCTCTTTGAAGGCGCATTTCCATTATTATTTGCTGCGGCGACTGGCCGACCAGCGCCGCAACTTTACGATAGAAATGCGCCCGACTGAATCCCATGCGCTGCGCCAGCTCGTCGACGGAAAACTGCTCGTCTTCCATTCGTTCCTCGATAACCGCAGCCATTTTCTGTATAAACTCGGCTTCCGGAGTGCTCAAAGGCAGTTGAGAAGGTCCTAGGAAAATCTGCCGACTGTACTGTTCCTGCAGGCGTTTCCGGTTTTCCAGCAAATTGACGATTCGGGCGCGCAACAAGCTCAACTCAAACGGTTTGGTGACATAGTCATCAGCGCCCTGGGCATATCCTTCAAGCTTGGCGCTTTCATCTGCGCGCGCAGTCAACAAAATAATCGGGATATGGCTGGTGCGTCGGTCATTTTTAGCGGCTCGACATATCTCAAAACCTCCGACCGTCGGCAGCATGATATCGCAAATGATCAAATCAGGCAGATATTTGAAAACCGCTTGAAGGCCGCTGACCCCGTCTGCGGCGGATAGAAGCGAATAGTCTTCCCCCAGCTCTTTTTGCAGCAATAGCCGCATGTCGTCATCGTCTTCGATGATCAAGATGGTTGGAGAATTTGGATCCGTCGATATTTCCTTTAATAGCTGGTTTGGGGGCTTTCTCGGCCACTTGACGGCACTCGCTTGAGCGACGGGGCGCAACGGCAGCAACAGGGTGAAAAC